>JALNVY010000264.1 GCA_023231165.1 Syntrophales bacterium
AAGTGTCTTTCGAAATAGCCGTAAGGAATTTCCGCGAGATGGTAGCGAGTCGTTCCGGAAAGATAATGCTGATCGCGCTTCCCGAATATTTTGATGCTCTTGCGGCTTACCTCGAGACGAATATCGTCTCTGGCTACCCCGGCCAGATCAAGGAGGACGATAATAAGATCCGGCGTCTCATAGATGTCCGTGTGTGGGCGCCAGATGTGTTCACAAAGGGTAAACGCGGGGCTGGCGATATGAAACATGTCATCCAATACATCCCGGATTTCCTGTTCGAACTTGCCGCTATCGTTTCTGAATTTAATCTTTATGTAGCCCATCTCTGCATTGATCCCCTTTCATGTTTATCGTCTTTCATCATATACAATGATCTTGACTTGTCAAGAAGCAAAGCCGGACGTTTTAAACCACGGCTTTCACCGGAGTGACGGCAGGGGAGATTTTTTGTGAACGCGTCAATAATCATGTGGTGCTGTGTAAACAGGGTTGCCTGCCGGCCAAAAAGGTATTGCACTGTCTCCATATTTACCGTATGAGTCTGTCTCGTTCTCATAATGTTAAACAATTTTCATAAACATGCCCGCCCCTACCACTTCGGATGCTTCTGTAACCGGGGGATCGGGGTTGTATTTATTGAATGCGAGCTATGATGAAAACAATTTTTGTCACCGGCGGCGCCGGCTACATCGGCAGCCATACCTGCGTGGAGCTTCTTCAGGCGGGCTATGATGTTGTAATTGCGGATAACCTCTCCAACAGCAAAATCAGCGTCCTCGACCGCATTGAAACCATTACCGGACGTCGACCCATCTTTTACCATGCTGATTGCCGGGACCGCGCCGCCCTGAAGGGCATTTTCGCCGCCCATCCCTGCGATGCCGTAATTCATTTTGCCGGTCTCAAGGCGGTGGGTGAATCCGTTGCCCAGCCCCTATGTTACTATGACAACAACATCGGTTCGACCATCGCCCTCTGCGAGGCGATGGCTGCATGCGGACTCAAGCGGATCGTCTTCAGTTCTTCTGCAACCGTTTACGGCGATCCCGCTACGGTCCCCATCGGGGAGGAATTTCCCCTTGCCCCTTCCAACCCCTATGGCCGCACAAAGCTGATGATCGAGGAGATCCTTCGGGATCTCCGGATTGCCGATCCCGCCTGGCAGATTATCCTCCTGCGCTATTTCAATCCGGTGGGAGCCCACGAAAGCGGCCTGATGGGCGAGGACCCCGCCGGCATTCCCAACAACCTCATGCCCTACATCAGCCATGTCGCCGTCGGCAAACTTTCCCGGCTCAGCGTCTTCGGGAATGACTATGATACGCCCGACGGAACGGGTGTCCGGGACTATATCCATGTCGTGGATCTCGCACTGGGTCATTTGAGGGCTCTGGAAGAGATTCGGCACGCGACCTTCGCTACTTATAATCTTGGTACGGGTAGGGGATACAGTGTTCTGGAGATGATCAAAGCTTTCGAAAAAGTATCCGGACGGCCCATCCCCTATGACATTGTCGACCGCCGACCCGGCGATATCGCCATCTGCTATGCCGATCCCAGCCTTGCCAGAACCAACCTGAACTGGACAGCCTCCCGGGGGCTCGATGCCATGTGCGCCGACAGTTGGCGCTGGCAATCCCGCAATCCCAACGGCTACCCTCAGAAGAATACCGGGGGCGCTTTATGACATCGGATGAACTATACCAGGCCCAGATGGAGATTCGTTTTCTGAAGGAAACGATCGCCGCCCTCAGGGAAGAACTTGAGAAGGAAAGGATTTGCCGTGATGACGATGTTCAGAAGGCCTTAGCGGATGCCCATGATAATATCAAACAACTAAAGGAAATGGTAAACTCCCTCCGCCACGCAATGGAAAAAATGGCCATCGAACATGACAAAGATAAGCAGAAGGTTATCGCTGATAGTCATGATGAAACGAATCAGTTGCGGGGCATGGTTGACGCCATGAGGTACGAAATGGAAAGAAGAAAAATTCAATATGAAGATGAAGTAGCAACCATTCGCCGCTCTGATCGGGAAGAAATGCAACAATTGCAGGAAGCGATTTGCACCTTGCGTCAGAAACTGGAGGGTTATGAAAAAAGATAGGGCTCTCGATACTGATGTACGGCTTCACCAGGCGGAACTGCTTCTCAATGTGGCCCAAACCATGGCGACTTATGAGACCCTCGATGAGATGCTAAATGTACTGGTGGAAATTACCACCAGGGAAATCCGTGCGGATCGAGGGACGATATTCCTGAACGATGCAGAAACAGGGGAGTTATATTCACGGGTTGCCCAAGGGACCTTCCAGAGAGAAATTCGTATCATTAATAATACGGGCATCGCCGGTCATGTTTTCACCACCGGGGAGGGTCTGCTTGTCCATGACGCTTATCAGGATGAACGGTTCAACCGTTCTGTGGACGAGAAGACCGGCTATACAACGAAGAGTATCCTCTGTGTGCCCATTCGTACCATGAAGGGCGAGATCATCGGCGCCGCCCAAATGCTCAACAAGAAAAAGGGGCGGTTCAACAAGGAAGACATGAAACTTCTCGAATCGATGACGACCCAGGCAGCCATTACCCTGCAGAGCATCGGGATTGTCGAGAAGATGAAAAAGTTCCGGGCCAAGGAGATGGAATTTTTCGATCTTGTCTCCAATGTCACAGCGGAAATCGACTTGGGGAGCCTTCTGAATAAGGTCATGTCGGAGGCGACCAGGATGCTTAACTCCGAGCGATCGACCCTCTTTCTTAATGACGAAAAACGGAAGGAATTGTTTTCTATGGTCGGGGAGGGGCTGGGAGCTATGGTCATCCGCCTTCCCAACCACATGGGCATTGCCGGGGCCGTCTTCCAGTCCGGAGAAACGATCAATATCCCATATGCTTATGCGGATCTGCGTTTCAATCCCGCTTTTGACAGGAAAACGGGTTTCTTCACCAGGTCGATCCTCTGCGTTCCCGTCGTGAACAAGAATGGGAAGACCATCGGGGTGACCCAGGTTCTCAACAAGCGGGGAGGCCCTTTTACGAAGGGTGATGAATCCCGCCTTCGGGCCTTTACCGCCCAGGTATCCATAGCCCTCGAGAACGCCAAACTCTTTGATGATATCCAGAACATGAAGAATTACAGTGAGAGTATGTTAGAGAGCATGTCTAACGGCGTTATGACCCTCGATGAGGAGGGAAAGATTATCACCTGTAATGCCGCAGGGCTTGGGATCATGCAGATTGATGCTCTGGACATCATTGATCATGCGGTTCGGGATTTCTTTGCGGGAAAGAACACCTGGCTTGTTGATAAGATCCACCGTGTGGATGAAACAAGGAAATCCGAAATGACCATGGACGCCGAACTGGAGTTCGGGGAGAACAAGATTTCAGCTAACATTGCCATTCTTCCCTTGACCAGTGTGGATAAAAAAAATCTGGGCGTCATGATCATCATGGACGACATCAGCTCTGAAAAACGCGTAAAATCAACGATGTCAAGATATATGGACCCGGGTCTTGCC
>JALNVY010000265.1 GCA_023231165.1 Syntrophales bacterium
GCGAAGATTGCCAGCGACGAATCTCCACGAACCCCTTGCGGGTCTTTGACTGCAAAATGGAAGGGTGCAAACAAATCATCGCCCAGGCGCCGGTCATCCAGGATTTTCTTTGCGGAGGTTGCCGCGATCACTTTGCCGAGGTGCTGGCATCTCTGGCAGTTTTTGATATTGCTTATACCATCAATCCCCGGATGGTCCGCGGTCTTGATTATTACGCGCGGACAACCTTCGAAATTACCACGGATTTCCTGGGCGCCCAGAATGCCATCGTCGGCGGCGGCAGGTACGATGGCCTGATTCGCGACCTTGGCGGTCCGGACATACCCGGCATCGGTTTTGCCATCGGCTTTGAACGTCTTCTGGCCATGATGCCGGCTAATCAAGGTGAAGATTTTATAAAGTCCCCGGCCCTTTTTATTGCCGCCCTGGGTATAGAGGCGCAAAAGTTTGCCTACCAATTGTGCAATCGTTTACGGATGCAGGGCATTCAAACCGAGATGGATTATACCGCCAAGGGACTCAAGAGCCAGATGAAAAGAGCGAACAGGCTTAAATGCCGAAAAGTTCTGATTATCGGCGATCGGGAAATGGAGTCGCAAGAGGCGGATTTGAGAGATATGCAGAGCGGCGAACAGATCAAGGTAAGATTGGACAATTCCGAGGAATTGATAAAGCATATCTAGTTGAATGAATTTAAATAATTACAGAAACGAAAGAGGTAATAAAGTTGTCTGATTTCATTACAAAAAAGAAAAGAAGTCATTATTGCGGCGCTTTAACGCTTGCCGATGCAGGTAAGGAGGTCATTTTGATGGGCTGGGCCCATCGCCGCCGCGATCATGGCGGGGTTATCTTTGTTGATCTGCGTGATCGGGAAGGTCTTGTCCAGATTGTTTTCAACCCTGAGTTCGACATCGACACCCATAAGGAAGCGCATAAAATCAGGAGTGAATATGTTTTGGCCGTGCGGGGAAAAGTCCGTCAGCGACCGGCGGACATGGAGAACCCCGAGCTCAAGACGGGCCAGATAGAGGTCATGGTGGAGGAACTGGAGATTCTCAACGAGTCCCGGACACCCCCCTTCCTTATCGACAGCGCCGCCGCGGAGATATCAGAAACCGTGCGCCTTAAATACCGTTATCTCGATCTGCGGCGGCCCGATATACAGAAAAAAATACTACTGAGGAGCAAGGCGGCAGCCGCCACCCGTGAATACTTTCAACGGGAAGGTTTTATAGAAGTGGAAACCCCGTTTCTGACAAAAAGTACGCCCGAGGGGGCGCGTGATTATCTTGTTCCCAGTCGGGTGAGTCAGGGCATGTTCTATGCCCTGCCCCAGTCACCGCAGATCTTCAAACAGTTGTTGATGGTCTCCGGTTTTGACCGGTATTATCAAATCGTGAAGTGTTTCCGTGATGAAGACCTCCGCGCCGATCGTCAGCCGGAATTTACACAGATCGATATCGAGATGTCCTTCATCGATGAAAACGACCTGATTCAAATTATGGAAGGCTTCATGGCCCATCTGTTCAAGGCCTGTCTCGACGTTGACCTGAAACTGCCGTTACCCAGAATTCCCTACCATGAGGCCATCGCAAGGTTTGGCAAGGACAATCCGGATGTTCGTTTCGCCCTTGAAATCAGGGATCTGACCGACATTCTCAAAACGGCTGATTTCAAGCTCTTTCAGGAAGTCGCTGCTTTGGGAGGCGTAATCAAGGCCATCAAAATCGAAGATAACCGAAGTCTCTCCCGGAAGGATCTCGACCATTTACGGGATTACGTGAGTGAATACGGCGCCAAGGGCCTGGCTTGGGCACGGATAAACGCAGACGGCTGGACATCGCCCATCGCAAAATTTCTGAAACCGGAGGAAATCAAAAGTATTGAGGAGAAGATGGAGGCAAAGGCAGACGATCTGATCGTTTTTGTTGCCGATACACCGCGGATTGTCCACGATTCCCTCGGCAACCTTCGCGTCTATGTTGCGAAAAAGCTTGGTCTGATTGATCCGCAAGCCTATGCCTTCACCTGGATTACCGAGTTTCCACTCATGGAGTATAGCGATACGGAAAAACGCTTCATGTCCACCCATCATCCCTTTACGTCACCGGTCATGGAGGATCTTGACTATCTTAAGACCGATCCCGGAAAAGTACGGGCCCGGGCCTACGATCTTGTCCTGAACGGCTCTGAGATCGGCGGAGGAAGCATTCGTATCCACAGAAAAGACGTTCAGGCAGCGATCTTCGATGCGCTTGGTCTGAATGAAGAGGAAAGCCGTGTCAAGTTTGGCTTCCTTCTCGACGCCCTTGAGTTCGGCACCCCCCCCCATGGAGGGATTGCCTTCGGCTTTGACCGTCTCATCATGCTCATGACCGGAGCGGAGTCCATCCGGGATGTGATCGCCTTTCCAAAGACACAGAAGGCTACATGCCTGCTGTCGGAAGCCCCCTCGCATGTAAGTATCGAGCAGCTTATGGAATTGTCTTTGAAAATCGTTCAATAGTACATATTTTCCATTGACAAACGACCTCCATATTTATACATAAAACGAACTGTGGGTAGTAACTCTATATATCATATTAAAAAGGAGGATGGTGGAATGTCTCAAAAAAATCAGTTGTTGGCCTTATGCAGTATTATTTTTTCTTTGATGATGATTTTTTCTGTTGCAGGTTGTGCCAAAAAAGCTGTTAATGGCGATCCGGGAACCGCTTCGGATAAGGTGGTTACCGCCGAAAGCAAAACAACGACCCAAAGCGGAGCGACAACGAGCAGCGCAGCCAAGACCGTAACTGAAGCTGCACCCATAGCCATAACGGAATATACAGTAAAAAAGGGGGATAGCCTCTGGTTTATTGCCAAGTACAAAGATATTTATGACGACGACTACCTCTGGCCAATCATTTATGGTGCAAACAAGGGGCAGATCAAGAATCCCAACCGGATTTATCCCGGTCAGAAGTTAATAATTCCCCGTGATGGTTTCAGTATGAAGGACATCTTAAAGGCAAGAAAAAAAGCAGGGGCAAAAAAACCATATACACCGCCAAAAGGAAGCAAGCCCCCGATGAAATAAAGTAGCTTAAATAGTTTATCTGAGAGGGCGCAAGAAGATCTCATGCGCCCTCTCTTATTTTAGGAGTAGCAGAAAAATGGCTAAGTGGAATAAGAATAAAAAGGTTCTTGATCACGAACACACAGAGTTTTGGCGCTATGAATTAAAAGACGTCGAAGCTCCCAACCTGCAGAAAGATGTCTTTCCTTATGACGAAGTCAGCAGGATCGATTTCGATCACAAGTTGATGGCAATCTCACCGGCTGATGAGCTGTTTATTACCGATACAACCTTCCGGGACGGACAGCAGGCAAGACCGCCTTATACGGTAAAACAGATTTTTGATCTTTTTGTGCTCATGAACCGTCTCGGCGGTGAAAATGGCGTTATTCGTCAAACCGAGTTCTTTTTATACAGCAAAAAAGATCGGGAA
>JALNVY010000266.1 GCA_023231165.1 Syntrophales bacterium
GCTCCTGGTGCAGCTCCCGCGGCTCCTGGTGCAGCTCCCGCGCCCGCAGCTCCAGCGGCAAAGTAATATAGAACCAATAGTACACGTTAAAAACCGGGCATTTGCTAATCGAATGCCCGGTTTTTTTATGTCTTAAAATGGCTTGACAGCAGTCTGTCAATTGCTTAATAATAAAGAAAAAAAAGGAGGTGAAAAAGATGTCAGACAGAATGGGTGATTTTTTAAAGGGATTGGTAATCGGAGGACTTGCTGGCGCTGTTATCGGTATTCTTTACGCCCCCAAAAGTGGTAAGGAAACTCGGGGGGAAATTGGTAAGAAAGCTGAAGAACTTCTTGCCAAGGCAAAAGAGGAATACGAGCAGGCTCTGGAAAAGAGCCGCAAGACCTATGAGACAGCCGTTAGCCGCCTGAAGAAAATTGAGGAAGCGGCTAGGGAAAAGGTTGGCGACCTGGAAAGCAGAGCCGGCGAAATGGTCGAGAAGGGGAAAGTTAGCCTGGAAGACAATAAGAGCCGTTTGAAAAAGGCTATAGATGCAG
This sequence comes from Syntrophales bacterium, assembly GCA_023231165.1. Lineage (GTDB taxonomy): Bacteria > Desulfobacterota > Syntrophia > Syntrophales > UBA8958 > UBA8958. Next base: position 538 of record JALNVY010000266.1, read on the forward strand.
GTGTGGAAGCCTTCAAGGAAGAAAAATAGGCGTTTTTTTTTGTGAGATCATCATGTACGTCGAAATCAGTTTGTTGTGTCTGAGTTTGGCAGTTCTTCTCATTGTTGTGTTTACGGTTCCTCTGCTCTGGCAGATCAGGAAAGTTGTTCAGGGGCTCGCCGTAACTCAGGAGATGCTCCAGAAAATCCTGCCGGCGATTCTTCAAAACCTGGATGAAACTGTGGGGACCGTTAAAAAAACAGCTTACACGGTGAATGATCAGGTAGAAGTCGTTGCCGGGGTCATAAAAAGGATTCAGGATGTCGTAGGCGTCTTGATGGAACTTGAGTCAGTCGTCCGTTTGGGGCTGAGATTGCCCTTCTTCAGGGTTCTGCGGAACGCTGGTGCGGTCGCCAGGGGTGTCAAGGTCTTTTTAAGCGTCTATACCTCCAGACCACGTAAACTAGGGCAATAGGGTCCGCGGTAACGATGGGAAAGATGACCTTTGGAAATAAGGGAGGGCGTGTCCGGGCAGCAGTTCAAGGGCCTACAGGCGGCGCCGCTCGGCCTGTTGAAGATGTTGTCAGGGAACTCAAGAAGGCGAATCAGAAGCCGCCAGGCGAAGATTATCGGGAGCGTTCCCTGACCATTCATGGCCTTGTCTGCGCCCGGTGTGCCCGGGAATTCTCGGGAGTGCAAAGGCAGCTCCTGACCGTTCACCACAAAGATGGCAACCATCACAATAATCCTCCTGACGGCAGTAACTGGGAAAATCTCTGTGTTTACTGCCACGACGATACCCACAGCCGCAGTATTCTGGGTGATTATCTGGAAGGTGCGCCCGGTTTACAAGAGATTGGTGTTGCTTATCGAGGCGCGGGGAGCGGTGATACATCGCCGGGAAGATCGGTTTTGGGAGAAAAGCTTCAACAGGCCCTGCAAAGAAAAAAATAGCTCAAGTTTCTTTTCATAATCATATTAATGGTTACTTTGTGCATTGAGGACAATGGAGGCGGGGTCTTAATTTTTAGTTGATTCCCGCCGCTTCTTGTGTTATGGAGCACCCGTTTTCGTGACTATTATTAACCCCGTCCATTTTTCCGTATTCAACTGATAATGAAGCAACATACAAAAACTGTATGAGTGTAAGGTGGTTAAGGATAACACTAATTAAGAGAAGGAGGTAGGTTCAGTGGATGTTATTGAACAAGGAGTAGGAAGGATCTTTACGGATCCGGATGCGGATAAGGCGAGGGAGTTTTTCCGCCACAAAAGCCGCGCCCTCGTGAGCAAACTCACCACAGTCAAAGAAGCAGTCCAGAAGTATGTGAAAGATGGCGATTATATCTCCGTCGGCGGCTTCGGGGTCAACAGGATCCCGGCGGCCGTGCTCCATGAAATTGTCAGGCAGGGCAAGAAGAATCTTGGTCTGGCGGGTCATACTGCAACCCATGACTTCCAGATTCTTGCATCTGGAAAATGCTTCAGCAAGGTTGATGCGGCTTATATCATCGGCCTCGAAGCAAGAGGATTGTCCCCCAACGCCCGGCAGTACATGGAAAGCGGTGAGGTAGAGGTGTCCGAGTGGACCAATTATACCCTTGCCGTGCGCTATAAGGCAGCCTGTGCGGGTGTTTCTTTCCACCCCATCCGCAATATGATGGGTACGGATACCTTCAAATACAGCGGTGCCAAGAAAGTGAAATGCCCCTTCACAGGAGTCAATTACGCTCTCGTCCCCGCCCTGTATTCGGATGTAGGACTCATTCATGTCCATGAGGCGGATATGTACGGCAATTGCCGGACTAAAGGCATTCTCATGTCGGACTATGACATTGCCCGTTCCTCGAAAAAACTTATCGTGACCTGTGAGCGTCTGATCACCAACGACGAAATCCGCAGAGACCCCACCTCGACATTTATCCCCTACTGGTGTGTCGATGCCCTGATCGAAGTACCCTACGGCAGCTATCCCGGCAACATGTATGCCGAGTATTTCTCGGATGAAGAACATCTCCGGGAATGGCTGAAGGTGGAGAAGGATCCGGAAGAGTTCAAGGCGTTCCTCGACAAGAACATTTACGGTGTAAAGGATCACTTTGAGTACATCGAAAGAAACGGCGGCATTGCCAAGATGAACAAGCTCAGACAAAAAGAGTGGCTGTTTGTCGGCGCCAGGTCATAGAAAGGAGGATAAATACGAATTATGGCGAACTATAACACAATGGAGTTGATGATTTGTACGGCTGCGAGGGAGCTTGAAGACGGCGCCAGTGTCGGTGTAGGTACCGGCGCCCCCTGTGCCGCTGCCATGCTTGCACAAAAGACGAAGTCTCCCAATCTTGTGATTCTTTTCGAGGCGGGTGGGGCGGCCCCGTTGATTCCGGAAATGCCGATTTCCGTCGGCGATTCCCGTACGACCTGGAAGGCCCTTATGGCCAGCAGCATGGCCGAAATTATGGAAACCGCCTGCCGCGGTCAGCTTGACTATACGTTCCTTGGTGGGGCGCAGATCGATATGTATGGAAACCTGAATTCCACCCGGATCGGTAACGATCACCAGAAACCCAAGGTCCGATTCCCCGGGAGCGGTGGGGCCAACGATTTTGGGTCCTTCTGCTGGCGCATGATGGTCATGACCCCTCAGGATCCCAAGCGTTTTACTGAAAAGTGTTCTTACGTTACCACTCCCGGCTGGCTGGAAGGCGGCGATTCCCGTGCGAAGTCCGGTCTGCCTCTGGGCGCCGGCCCCTATAAAATCATTACCAATATGGCTGTTATGGACTTTGAACCGACATCAAAGCGGATGCGGATTTGTGCCGTTAATCCCGGTTATTCCGAGAAAGACGTGCAGGACAATTGCGGCTTCGAGCTCCTCAAGGCCGCGAAGATCGTCGAGAATGCTGGCCCGAGCGAGTTGGAGCTGTCCATTCTCCGCGACCAGATA
>JALNVY010000267.1 GCA_023231165.1 Syntrophales bacterium
GAACTGCAAACGGGAACGCCACTATTCAAAAGGGTTATCCAGGAGGTAATCAGGCCGAAACGACAGGTCCTGACGGAACTTCTCGTCGATAAACTGCGGACCGTGGCCCGGGATATGAATGACATTTTCGATCAGGAAATGCGGCTCTACATCGAAGGCTGTATCAGAAAGGCATTGACCAGCAGCGAGGATATCCGCCTCCTGGAAAAGATTCCCGGCGCAGGGAAAATGATTTCCCGGCGGGTCGAAATCATGGCGTCGGATATTGCCTTTCACACGGTAGACAAGATTTTCAGGGACATTCACGCACCGGAAAACGACCGGGTTCTCCATGAACTGGCCGGAAAGATCATTGACGGCATCCTGGCGGAGGCCAAAGGGGACTTAAACAGCGAAATGGTTGATATCATCAATAAAACCATTGATGTCATAAAAGAACAGGTCGCCGAAAAACAATGGAAAATCAAGGAAATGCAGGAAAAGGCCGTTTGTAGGGAGAAATGATGACGGTACCGAATCCTGTTTTCAAATGCTTTTCTTCAAATATTTACCGTCGGCATAAGTGATTATCCCCGCTGCGGAAAGGCGATCGACTTGATGAATTGATCCATATCGCCATCAGCGCCGAAACGCCAGGGACCAAACGAAGTGAGGTCGATATCCCCTGTATAGACAATGCCCTCACCGGGGAATCTCATCGGGCCGCAGCGGTCATTTACATCTCCACCCGGGTCACTACGCCGTGAAGTTTCCGGGCGGGAAGTTTGTGAAACTGGACAAAATTCGGCGACAGTTTCTTGATCACGCTGAAGACCTGCCAGATCGGATTTTTCGTGGAGATATCCTCGACGCCGTAGAAAATGATCTTTTCTTTAACGCCATTTTCTATCAACAATCTTTCAATGTCTACAACCGTCATGTAACCGGCCATAATATCGAAGAGGTGGAGTCCGGGGGCAAAATCCGGCTGATAGCGGGTCTCGACGCCGAAGGGTTCTTCCGTCCGGGTTATTGACACAAAAATGTTGTTCTCATAAATAATGCTGCTCCCGAGGATGCAGTGGACAATATAGGGAGGAACGACCAACCCTTGACGGGTAAAAAAGAGCGCCGTGCCGGTAATGTTTTTCCCTTTCCCATAGACCTGCTCGTAGCTGATCAGAAAGGTTTCCATATCCAGGGGCATCAATCTCCTAAAGAGCATCTTCTGCCCCTTGGTGAAAATGAGCATGATGAAGAAAGGCACGGAGGCAATAATCAGGGACCAGTAAGCGCCATGGGGAAGCTTGGTAAAGGTCGATGCCAAATAGATAAAATCGATCAGGAAGACAGTAAGGGCGATGGGCACCTTCCATCTGGTCGTATGAGAAAAAACCATGATCATCATCAGGCTGGTGATCGTCATGGAACCGGTCACCGCCATCCCGTAAGCCGCCGCCAGGTTTGACGACTTCTGGAAGATGATCATGATTAAGATGACGCTGATCATCAGCGCCCAGTTGACGGCGCCGATATAGATCTGCGATTGCAGCTTCCGGGAGGTATAGTCGATCTTCATCAGCGGCATCAAACGCGTGGTGATCCCCTGATAAACGATGGAGAAGACGCCGCTGATGATGGCCTGGGAAGCAATGATCGTGGCGACGATTGTCAGCAGGAGAAAGGGAATATACAGGAAGGACGCCTGATTTTGAACCATACCGAAGAGGCAGTTTTTCGCTTCGGGATGCTGGATGGCGAAGACACCCTGCCCCATATAATTGATAATCAGGGCGACAAAAACAAAATACCAGGCCCGGAGGATGGGCTTCCTGCCGAGATGCCCCATATCGGCGTAAAGGGCTTCGCCGCCCGTGGCGCAGAGGATAACCTCCGAGAGGACAAAGAAGGCGGCAAATCCGTGGTGCTGGAAGAACTTGACGGCATACCAGGGATTGACGACTTTGATGATATCCGGCATGTTAAGTATGGAAACAAGGCCGGACACGGCGAGGGTGGAAAACCAGATCAGCATGATCGGGCCAAAGGCCGCGGCAATGCGGTCCGATCCCCGGGACTGGACGACGAAGAGGGTAATGGTTATCGCGGCGGCTATTAAAACGATCGTCTTCTGATTCAGGCTTTCCAGGCCGGGGATAATCAGCAATCCCTCAACGGCGGAGAGTATCGAAATGGCCGGAGTAATGACGCCGTCCCCCAACAACAGGGACACCCCCATAAACGTCAGAAGTCCTGCAAATGCAATGACCCGTCCTGACTTGAGGTAGGACAGCAGAATTTCCCGGAGCACGATCTCGCCCCCCTGGCCTTTGCGGGACAGGCTTGTCGCCAGCCAGGCATATTCGACAGTCACCAGGATCGTCATGGTCCAGACCACCAGCGACAGGATTCCCAGGACGTTGTCGTAGGTCGGTTTGGTCAGGGCAAAGATGACGGTCAGGGTGTAAATCGGGCTGGTGCCAACATCGCCAAAGACCAGCCCCATTGATTTGATCACCCCGCCCCAGAAGGATTCGGTTTCAGGTTGTTTCAATAGAGCCGTTTCTCACTTTAAATAGTATTGATATTACCGTCACCCATATAGAATCGGCGTTGCGGTGTCAAATATTTCTCTACGATCTTATCATGGCGGCAGAAACAGGAACACATGGAAGGATGGACTTTGATGTTCATGTTGAAAACATCTGGACGTTCTGTTAAGGTTATTCAGGATATTAATGGTTAGACTTAAAAAATGGAGGTAGGAGATCATGTTGAAAAAAATAACATTTTTACTGCCTGCTTTAATTTTGTCACTTATAATCGGCGGTTGCGGCGGGGGACAGGACAAGGCCCCCGCCAAGGGGGAAGGCAAAATCACCTTCAAACTGGCGTCGATGACGGCGATGGATCACACCTATAACCAGGGGGCGGTCCGGTTTGCCGAACTGGTCAGGGAACGGAGCAAGGGCCGGATCGAGATTACTATTTTCCCCGATGGAAAGCTTGGCAAGGGGGAAAAGGAGCTTCTGGAAGCGATTCAGCAGGGAACGATCGACTTTTATGTCGGCTCTACCGGACCTGTCGCCGCCTTCAGTCCCTCCATGGGCATCCTCGATCTTCCATTCCTATTCCGGGATTACACCCATGCGGACAAAGTTCTCGACGGACCTGTCGGCCACCAGCTTCTCGAAGACCTGGGCAAGGCCAGCCTCAAGGGATTAGCCTTCTGGGAGAACGGTTTCCGCAACCTGACCAACTCGAAAAAGGCAGTTAAAGTACCCGCCGACGCCAGAGGTTTGAAGATCCGGACGATGGAAAACAAGATCCATCTGGCCGCCTGGAAGGCCGTGGGGGTCAATCCCGTCGCCATTCCCTTTGGGGAGTTGTACGGCGATTTGCAGAAGAAATCCATTGACGGCCAGGAAAATCCCGTCGCCGTTATCTATACCTCCAAGTTCAAC
>JALNVY010000268.1 GCA_023231165.1 Syntrophales bacterium
TATTGTCCAGGGGGACCAGAAAAATACAGCGGAGCAGCGGGGCTACGATTTTAAGAACGGCGGTCTTACCCTGGGGACGGACTACCGCTTTTCGGAACGGTTTGTCGGCGGCGTCCTCTTCGGGATGAATGCGGCCAAATCATGGATCAACGACGCCGGAAGCACCGTGAAATTGGACGGTTATACGTTGGGTATCTATGGAACTTATTTTCGGGAGGCTTTTTATATTGACGGTCAGGCTGGTTACGGCTGGAACAGCTTTGACAATAGCCGCCGCATCGTCTTTTCGGGGATTGACCGGACGGCAACGGCGAAACCTTCCGGTGGTCAGGCGACGGCTTACGGGGGGACAGGTTATGATTTTAAGTTTGGTCCCTGGACTATCGGTCCCGCCCTGACCTTTCAGTATCTCTCCATGGGGGTGAACGGTTACACCGAGGCGGGGGCTGATTCCCTGAATCTACAGGTGGATCGCCAGACAACGGAATCTTATCAGGGAAGCGCCGGTTTCAAAGGGGCCTGGAACTGGACGAAAGACAAATTGAAGATAGCGCCGCGCGCCTGGGCATTCTACCGGCACGAATTCGGGAATGTGAATCCGGCGACGATCGCCAGCCTGGCCCAGGGGAGTTCGGCATTTACCATTGAGAGTGTCGCCTCGGAGCAGAACTTCTTTAATGTGGGAACGGGAATCAATGTCCACTGGACGGATGGCGTCCTGGCTTACCTCAATTACGAGGCCCAGCTTGGCCAGAGCAACTATACCGCCCAGAGCGTTACCCTCGGCCTCCGCCTCCAGTTCTGACGGCTACGTAAAAAGCCCGGATGCTGCGTTGCGTTGCATCCTTCGTCACTGCGGCGTACGGCGAGTACACCTCATTCCTCAGGACTGACGCGCCTTGCCTGCGGATCTTTTTACGTAGCCGTCGATTAAAGAGGTCATGGGGTCAGACTTACTTATTGACATTTGTTTGCAAATGTCAATAAGTAAGTCTGACCCCATAATTCAGTCGTGGTCAAAGACGTAACCGATGGATCTCAGGCTTTTGAAATAGCGGGGCTCTTGGGGATTATCCTCGAAATATTTGCGAAAGCGGACGATGAAGTTATCCACCGTTCTTGTCGGCATTACCCCGGTATAGCCCCAGCCCATTTCCAGCAGTTCGCTCCGAGTCAAAGGCTTGGCCCGGTTTGATATAAAAAGCTTCAGTAGCCGCATTTCCTGTTCCGTCAGCTTGACTTCCCCCGAGCGGCATTGGGCGGTGAAGGTGTCGAAATTGACGATGTTATCGCCAAAAGAATAGGTTGACCCCAATTGGGTTGAACTTCTGGCGCCCTTTGCCGGTTCCTGGTTCCACTCCGCCCGTGTCATGAGCCGATCCACCCTGAGGAGAAATTCGGCGAGATGAAAGGGCTTGGACAGATAATCGTCGACGCCGTAAGCAAGGCCCTTCACCCGGTATTCCGGCTCACTCTTGGCCGAAAGGATGAGAATGGGCAGCTTCTCATCTTCGATGCGGATGTGACGGAGAACGGAAAGGCCATCTATCCCGGGAAGCATAATGTCGAGGACGATGAGCTGGGGCCGCCAGTTCCGCCATTCCCGCAGACCCGCCATGCCGTCAGCGGCAATCTGGACTTCATAGCCTTTCAGTGACAGATTAAGTCTGAGCCCCTCGGCGATGTGCAGATCATCCTCGATGACAAGGATCCGCTTCTTTTCCGAATCTTTCATCTCAAAATGCCTTTACAATTAATTGAATCGCTATGGGTACATTTCCCGCGGCTTGCCGCGAGTCCGTCATTCCGGCGACAGCCGGAAAACGAAGTTTAATGTTCATAATCCAGAAATCAAAACTGGATGCCGGATCAAGTCCGGCATGACGAATAATGCCCCGCTGCTTGCGGTGGGGAGGTTTATTGCAACTATTATTTCCCTTGTGCTTCATGCTAATGTGCCTCGTCATGCTTTGCCGGCAGGTCGGGGCAGGTGAAGTATGAAAGCCGCACCTTTCCCCTGACCTTCACTCTCTGCGGTCATACCGGCCCGGTGGAGCAGGGCGATCTGCTCGACAAGGTAGAGGCCAAGGCCCGTTCCCTTCGCCGTCATGTCATCTGTCTGTCCCACCTGGTAGAACTTGCGGAATATTTTCTTCGTTTCCCCTTTTTCGATGCCCATACCGTTGTCTTCAAATCTCACGTCGATGCCCTTTTTGTGGGGCACAAACCGGATATCGATCCGGGGTTGGTCCGACTGGTTGTATTTGATCGCATTGGTGCACAGGTTCATCAGGAGCATGTCGAATAACGGCAGGTTAAGCCAGTAAAAGTAGGCTTTTTTTAAAGGATTATGGATGGCGATTTCGCAGCCGCGAAAGAGGTCAGCGTTTTTCGCGCAGAATTCTTCAATATTTTCAATAATATCAACATGGGTAAAGTCTTTCTGATAGCTCTTTCCTTCAATGCGGGCCAGATCCAGGATGCGGTTGATGTTTTCCAGGAGGCGGTTCACATCATGAATCATGAAATCGAGGTAGCGGAGTTGGTCCTCCCGGGGCAATTCGTACTTGGCGAAGGTGTCCAGGTAAAGGCGGAGGGAGGCCACCGGGGTCTTCAGTTCATGGGTAAAGTTATTGATGAAGTTTCTCTGCATCCGGTAGAGCCGCCATGTCTTCTCGTTATAGACGAAGATGGTGAACACCCCCGTCAGGATCAGCCCGACAAGGATGGAAAGGACAAGGATGACAACCCATGTCTTGATCTCTAAAAACTGCGACGGGTCCAGGTTGTATTTTTTAATTATCCTTTGCAATCCAGTGCTTACCTCAATATACCAGTAGATGTACAGAAAGAGAGAGGCGGCCAGGGCCGTAATCGACAGGATAAAGATCAGGACTGGATGGAAAAACCATTTTACACGGTTCATAGGCGTTAGACGTTGCTACACCAGCGCAGGCCGACTGTCAACGGCGGATTGGAGCCGATGGTCCGTGGGGAATGTAAAACTAATGTAAAATCAGTAATTAGGGCTTTCCTTTCTCAGCAAACTTTTCTAAGAGAGTTGCCAGACAATCAAATAAAGGGGTCAGACTTACTTATTGACATTTGATGCCAAATGTCAATAAGTAAGTCTGACCCCAAGAGGAGATCTTTATATGGCAACTGCCAAGCCCCCCGTCCACCCCTTGAGAACGCGCGCCAATATCCTGCTTGCCGGCGTTTTTGGTCCTTTTGCCCAGGATGACCAGTATGGAAGCCGCAAAAACAATCCAATGGAACTCTACCATAATCAGGTTACCCGTCTCCAGGGCGGTTTTTCCCTGCGCATGTTCCACCGTACCTTCGGGCTCCTGATGATTCAGGCGAATATAGAAGCCCCCTGCACGGTTTTGGACTTTCCGACGCTAAAGGATTTCATCAGGGA
>JALNVY010000269.1 GCA_023231165.1 Syntrophales bacterium
TCTCCGTCCGCGCTATTAAAGGGGAAAAACGTCCCCTGGTCCCGGAAGATGAGCGGGCGGACATCATGGCCGCTCTGGAATCCATCGATTACGTGATCCTTTTTGATGATCCGACTCCCCAACGGTTGATTGAATATCTCCAGCCCGACATCCTCGTCAAAGGAGGCGACTGGACCGAAGCGGCAATTGCCGGCGCCGATTTCGTGAAGGCTTCGGGAGGCAGGGTCATCACTATCCCCCTTACCGAGGGTCGCTCGACAACCAACATCGTGGAAAAGATCCGGCAGGTTTATGGTTGACAGACAGGGAGATATTCAAAGCGCTTGCAGCCCATATGCTTAAATTTATTGATATATTTTGCCAGAAATCCCTGTCTTATATTCCCCTTTAACCATTCATTTTTTTTCTTTACAAACACCTGCGGATCGTGTATGTCCCTCTATCCCTAATGTCATGGTACAAGTACGAAGTATAAGGTGGTGAAATGCCCTTGAAGGCCGACAAGCTTCAGTTTTTCAGATTCATGTTGAATCAGAAGATAAGCGAATTGCTATCGGATGCGGAAAAAACCGTATCGGAAATGACCAACGGCAAGGAGAACTATCCCGATCCCAATGATCGGGCATCCTTGGAATCGGACCGTAATTTCGAACTCCGGATCAGGGACCGGGAAAGAAAACTCATCGCCAAGATGCGGGAAGCCATTCAGCGTATCGACGATGGCACCTATGGCGTTTGCATCGGCTGCGGTGGAGACATCTCAGAGAAAAGGCTCATGGCCAGGCCCGTGACCACTGAGTGCATCGAATGTAAGACCAAACAGGAGAAGCTCGAAAAAATGAAGGGCGAATAGCCTTCTCCCTTCCCCCCTCTCTCCATCCTTGCGTCTAAATAATGAAATTCCTGATATATATTGAGGTGATGTCTATTACAGTGCCAAGAGATATCTTTATTGCCCCACTCCCACCTTGTCCCTCCCTCTGAGAAGGATTGAGCCGCCATGTTTGTGAAGGTTGCCATCCCTATCCCCAAAGATCAATCCTTTGATTATATCGTCCCCACGGGGATGGAGAAGGATATCGTTGTGGGTAAACGGGTGCTTGTCCCCTTTGGCAACAAGCGGGAGACAGGATGCATTGTCGGAATCGCAACCGCTACGGATATTGAAAATCCCAAAGAGATCATAGAGATCCTGGATCAGGAGCCGCTTTTTGACGACCGTGATCTCGCCTTTTACAGTTGGACGGCTGATTATTATCTCTATCCCCTGGGAAAGGTTCTCGGAGAAATCCTGCCGGGGGGAAAGGACCGCCGCACCAGGACGGAAAAGGTGGCCGCCGCCATTTGCAATGCATCGTCAACCACCGAAAAATTAACGGAAAAACAACGTCTCGTGCTTAAAATCCTCAGGAGGAGGCCGAAGTATCCGTTGCCGCCCTCTGCCAAAGGTTGGGAAACGTCCGTTCGACCCTCACTGCCCTCGAAAAAAAAGGGCTTGCCTGTATCACGGAAAAGGGCGTACTCCGCTCTTTTCCACCCTTTCTCACCGTCGGGGAACCTTCGGGAAGACCGACCGCGAATCCCTCTCAGGAAGCGGTCTTAAAGGAGCTCCACGGCAACCTCCAGTCCGGTAAATTCAACACTTTTCTTCTGCACGGCGTAACCGGGAGCGGTAAAACAGAAGTCTATTTCCAGGCTATGGAGGAGGTCCGCCGCCGCCAGGGAGGGATTATCTATCTCGTTCCGGAAATTGCCCTGACCCCCCAGCTCCTCACGCGTCTCAAAGAAAGGTTCGGGAATGAAAACATTGCCGTCCTCCACAGCGGCGTCTCCCGCGCCATCCGCTATGAACAGTGGCAGCGCCTGCGACGCGGCGAAATGCACATGGCCGTGGGGGTGCGCTCTGCCCTCTTTGCGCCTGTCCGGGATCTGAAATTGATCATTGTCGATGAGGAACACGACGCCTCCTATAAACAGGATGACCGGCTGCCTTACAGCGCCCGGGATCTGGCGATTGTCAAGGGACGTCTGCACGGGGCAACGGTTGTCCTGGGATCGGCGACGCCGGCGGTACAAACCAGTTTCAATGCCCGGAACGGGAAATTCTCCTGCCTGTCGATACCTGGCCGGATCGCCGACAGACCCTTGCCTCGCGTGGAGATTGTCGATATGAAAATGGAAAAGGCCCTTCAAGGCAAGAATGCCTTTACCATCTTTTCACGCCGCCTCACCGCCGCCATTCGGGAAACCCTGGACCGGAAGCAGCAGGTCATGCTCCTCCTCAACCGGCGCGGCTATCACACCTTCCAGATCTGCCGGGACTGCGGCCATCCCCTGAAGTGCCGGAATTGCGAGGTTTCGCTGATTCAGCATGCCCAGGAAGGGGTCTGGAAATGCCACTACTGTGATTATACCCTTGCGGGAGGATTGGTTTGTTCCCGGTGCAACAGCGCAAATATCGGCGTCTACGGTATGGGAACGGAGCTGTTGGAGGAAGAGATAACCAACCGTTTCCCCGCTGCCCGGATCAGGCGCATGGACAGCGACACCATGGACCGGAAAGGGGCTCACGAGCAGTTGCTCAACGCCCTCGGTCAGGACCGGATCGATATTCTCGTGGGAACCCAGATGATTTCCAAAGGGCATGACTTTCCAAATGTCACCCTGGTGGGTGTGATCCTGGCGGATACGTCCCTTAGCCTTCCCGATTTCCGAGCCGCCGAGCGCACCTTCCAGCTCCTGACCCAGGTTTCCGGACGGGGAGGCCGGGGTGATTTCCCGGGAAAGGTGATCATTCAAACCTTCAATCCCAATCACTACGCCATCCGGAAGGCCAAAGACCATGACTACGACGGCTTCTACGAAGAAGAAATCTCTCTGCGCGAATCCTTGTTCTACCCCCCCTTTTCACGACTGATTCACCTGCGCTTGTCCTCTATCCATCAAGCCAAAGGGGAGGATGGAATAAACAGGCTCGCGGAAAGGGCACGGGAGCTTCTCGAACTGGCCAGGGTGAGGGGAAAGGTGGAAATCGTCGGGCCTGCGGAGGCCCCCCTGTTCCGGCTGCGGGGCCGCTACCGCTGGCAACTGCTTCTGAAAGGGGATGACAGCCGTTTTCTACACGCCCTGACACGGGATATCCTGTCGGGCTTTCACGCCCCGGGCGTGCAGATTAAGGTTGACGTAGATCCCGTTCACTTCATGTAATTCCGATTCTCTGTGTTCTCCCTATATCCTTTGTCCTGTTTCCTCCTTGACATTACACAGGCAAATGTGTACCAATATGTGTGGAGGTGATGTATGGCTACAAACTTGGCAATAGACGACAAACTCATCATAGAGGCTCAAACCATCGGAGGCGCCAGAACGAAAAAGGCAGTCGTTACGGAGGCGCTAACGGAATATATCCAAAGAAGAA
>JALNVY010000270.1 GCA_023231165.1 Syntrophales bacterium
AACTCTTTATATTCTTCACGATTAAAGGAGGCAACCAGTAGAATTTGATTTTAACAAGTCAAATTCTACTGGTTAATTCTGACAACGTATTATGCTGGCAGCAAGGCCATAACTATTATCAAGAACATACAGCCGATCGCTGCGCTTCGGGTGATTTATTCGCTGGGCGGACACAAGGCATATCCGCCGGATGCAGCGGACCTGCCATCCATATTTGAGGAATCGACCTTATGAACCAAAACAGCCACCACGATCATCACCATCAGGCCGCGCCGAGCGATGGCGGTGAGGTGCGCGGGGGGATCCGGAAGACGCCGGTAGTTCATGCAGGCCACGATCAGCATGCAGGTCACAGCCCCGAGATGTTTCGTGACAAGTTCTGGCTCTCCCTGATCCTCACCGTTCCGGTCGTTTTCTGGGCGGCACACATCCAGATGATCTTTCGCTACCAGGCGCCCGAGTTCCCCGGGTCGACGTGGATATCACCTGTCCTCGGCACAGCCGTCTTTCTCTACGGCGGCCTGGTCTTTCTGAAAGGGGCATGGCGCGAGCTGAGAGCGCGACTACCCGGGATGATGGTCCTGATCTCCCTCGCCATCTCGGTAGCCTTCATTTTCTCGTGGGTGGTCCAGCTCGGGTTCATTCGGGCGGATGCCATCTGGTGGGAGCTGGCCACGTTGGTGACCATCATGCTGCTGGGCCACTGGATCGAGATGCGCTCGATCTCACAGGCGCAGGGTGCGCTCCAGGAACTCGCGAAGCTACTCCCGGACACTGCGACCCGAGTCTCTGAGCAGGGCGAGGAGACCGTCCCAGTCAACGAGCTGCGGGAAGGCGACATCGTGCTGGTCCGTCCCGGCGAGAGCGTGCCGGCGGACGGGCTGGTCCAGAAAGGCACCAGCGATCTCAACGAGGCCTTGATTACCGGCGAGTCCATGCCGGTAAAAAAGAAGGAAGGCGATGAAGTCATCGCCGCGACCATCAATGGCGAGGGTTCTCTGCGCATTCAGGTCACTGGCACAGGTGAGAAGACCAAGCTCTCAGGGATTATGCGGCTCGTGGCCGACGCGCAAACCTCGAAATCCAGGGCCCAGCATCTGGCTGATCGGGCGGCCCGGGCCCTGGCCGGGGTGGCCATCGTCGCCGGCGTGGTCACACTGGTGGTGTGGCAATTTCTAGGTGCGTCCATCGACTTCTCCATTATTCGTGTGGTGACGGTCCTGGTGATCGCCTGTCCTCACGCCCTGGGCCTGGCCGTGCCGCTGGTCGTCGCCATCTCCACGACCCTGGGAGCGCAAAATGGCCTGCTCGTGCGGGATCGGCGCGGGCTGGAAGAAGCCAGAAACCTGGATACCGTTATTTTCGACAAGACCGGAACGCTCACCTTGGGAGAGTTTCGGGTGGTAGAGATGTCGGTCGCCGAAGGGGAGTCTGAGGATAGCATGCTCCGGATTGCGGCCGGGGTGGAGTCGGAGTCCGAACACCCGATCGCGCGCGGCATTGTGAAGACAGCGGTAGAACGCAAGCTCGACGTGCCTCAAGCGGCCGGATTCCGGGCCGTGACCGGGAAGGGTGTCGCTGCATCGGTCGGGGGCGTCGACTATCACATGGGTGGTCCCGCGCTCCTCAAGTCAGAGAACGCTCAGGTTCCGGACACGCTTCGCAAGGCCGCCGACACGGCCGCAGGTCGCGGACAGGCTGCCATTTATCTGCTCAGGGACAGCAAGGCCCGGGCGGTCTTCGCCGTGGCCGACGCTATCCGCGAGGAGAGCCGCGAGGCAATCCGCGAGCTGCACGCTCGGGGAATCGAAGTGGCCATGCTTACCGGCGATGCACAGTCAGTCGCGGATGCCGTCGCCGCTGAACTGGACATCGACACCGTGTTTGCGCAGGTCCTGCCCGAGGACAAGGCCGCCAAGGTGCGCGAGCTGCAAGATCAGGGAAAGAAGGTCGCGATGGTGGGTGACGGCGTGAACGATGCCCCGGCCCTGGCCACCGCCGATATCGGGATCGCGATCGGCGCCGGTACCGATGTCGCAGTGGAAGCCGGTCACATCGTGCTGGTAAGGTCCGACCCGCGGGATATCCCGAAGATCGTCGAGTTGTCCCGCGTGACCTACCGGAAGATGCTCCAGAACCTCTGGTGGGCGGCGGGTTACAACATCTTTGCCATTCCCCTGGCCGCCGGCGTGCTTAACGCGTGGGGTATCCTTCTCACTCCTGCCCTAGGCGCGGTATTGATGTCTGCAAGCACCGTGGTCGTAGCGATCAACGCTCAGCTTCTCAAGCGGGCGCAACTGTGACAATGCCCGTATGCCGCCCACATCGCTCCAGCCGATCGCGGCCCGCGGGGCCGCTCCGCCTGAGCTTGTCGTTATAAGTATAATTAAGGAAACAAAACAATGCCAAGAGATTTCACTCAATATCTATTTAATGGCCGAGAATATGGTAAAGGCAAACTTGTTCTAGCTGTCATTCGGGAACATGTCTCAAAAAATACGACTATTACATTTGATCGGTTGGTCAACGCCAGCGGGATATTTTTTTCGTTGGATTCAAATAAAAAAACGATAATCTGGGGAAAAGGATTTTTTTAGCTTGACAAGATATATACCAGGATATATATCAATCGTGGAGGTGCAACATGCAAACAGCTAAATTATTTCAAAATGGACGCAGTCAAGCGGTTCGTCTGCCAAAAGAATACAATTTTGAAGGGACAGATGTGCTAATTCAAAAGGTTGGCGATTCTGTCATTCTCTTTCCTAAGAACCGCGTGTGGGAAACATTTCTCCACGGCCTACATGGGTTTACCGATGATTTCATGGAAAACGGGAGAGAACAGCCGCAAATGCAGGAGCGAAAGGGTCTGTAATGTATTTGCTTGATACAAATATCTGTATTTTTATCAAGAACAGAAAGCCTCTTTATGTCCTGGAAAAATTGCGCAGTGTGCTCGAACAAACCGTTTATTTGTCCAGCATCTCGGTAGCAGAATTGCAATTTGGCGTTTACAACAGTCAAAAGATTGAAAAAAACAGAATATCCTTAACTGAATTTCTGGCTCCATTTGAAATTATCGATTTTGATAATACCGACGCTGAACACTTTGGAATTATAAGATCACAGCTAAAAAAAGAAGGAAATCTTATCGGCCCTTACGACATGCTCATCGCAGCTCAGGCAGTTGCGCGCAATCTCATCCTTGTTACCAATAATACAAACGAATTTATAAGAATTAAAAACCTGAAACTCGAAGATTGGAAAGAATAGCGTCCAACATCTATATGGCCTTCGGTTGTCAAGAAAATAGTTCTCCTATAGATCGGGAAAAGAGCAATAAAAAGTATCCGTCTAAAAGTTAATGAAGCCTTGACAAACGACCCTATGGTTCGGACT
>JALNVY010000271.1 GCA_023231165.1 Syntrophales bacterium
CATTTAGATTGCCTATATCAGGGAAAGGGGGCGGTTGAATCCCGCCCCCAAGGAATCACTTCTTATTATTTCGATGATTTGCAGAAAGCTGTTGACGTCGCAATGATCATTCCCAGCAACATAATCATTTCCGTCATTCCCTCAGAAAGTTGACTGGCGAAAATAGGCGCCACGCCAAGCGTTAAAAATCCGATTAAAAAGGTTATTTCTCGCGAATCCATAACTACCTCCTTGTTTACGATACCTTGTTATTTCGTTTTTTTATGCTGACAGCAGATATAGCGGGGTTGCGACGATCAAAAATATTCTTTACTACCACCCCAAGCACATCTACCTTCTCTCCCCGCTTTATTTCTTCTGCGGGCGCCGTAAACATGATAACTCTTATGTCCCCGGTGCCGTCTTTCACCTGGTAATGCGGCCTGTTGAGCCATTTAAAGGAAATATTCTGAACCTCTCCGGTTATGCTGACAACTTCTCCTGCTATTGCCAGGTTGATTTTACCAATTTTGTATGGCCGGGCGCTTTGGTTGTGTTCAGCTTCCGCCTGGGTAAATGTTCTGCGGCTCATCCATGATAACGTCATAGGAATAACGATAAGGAGAATTAACCCGGGAATTGCATAGATTAAAAAACGGGCGTCCTTAACCGCTATATAATGTGCTAAAACTGCCGCTGAACATGCGATAAACGCTATCCAAGCAAATAGAGACAATTGAACGCCGCCATTAATCTTTGGGGACTTCACTTCTGAACATAAAGAAGTAAACGACGCCAATAAACAAGAATCCCCCCACGATATTTCCTATGGTAACGGGAATTAAATTCCAGAACCACACATCGGCCCAGCTAAGGCCGTTATTGGCCTGCAATAGGCCACCTATTTTCGTGATCGTTGCCGGGTACCAGTCAGTTAAGAATTTTCCGGCAGGTAAAAAATACATGTTGGCAACACAGTGCTCGAAACCGGTGGCAACAAAGGCCATAATCGGGAACCAGATTCCGAAAAACTTGCTGACCACGTCATCAGCGGTAATGGCGAGGAGGATGGCGATGTTAACGAGGAAGTTACAGCCAATTGCCTTCATGAAACATGACCATATTCCCGCCGTGCCAACAGCCTTATAAGTCAAAACTTTACCGACGGCAGTATTTATGGCGGTCATGCCGAAGGCGTTAACAACCATTGAGCCGTTTGCCGTACCATCAACAAGAGGACCAACGGCCATTAAGTAGGCATAAAAAATGGAACCGATGAAATTGCCTATATATACCCATAACCAGTTTCTCCACACTGAACCCCAGGTACACCTTTTCATCATGGCTGCCATAGGAACGAGCATACAATCACCGGTAAAAAGCTCCATACCGGTTAGAACAATGGCGATCAAACCGACGGGGAACACCGCTCCCCCGATCATTTTTGCGACTCCGGCGCCGAGGAGTGGTGCAACCCCGGTTGTACACACGGTTGCCAGCGCCCCGCCAATACCGATATAAGCCCCCGCCATGAAACCTCGCAGCAGAAACTGGAAAATTGAAAGTTTCGACTTGTAAACCCCTGCGTTGCCGACAAGACCGACCATTTTTGGTGGTGCATTAAAAGCCATATCGATTCCTCCATTTCTTGAATAAAATTAAGACACAAAAGGAAAATAACATACATCGGGTTAACCAGACACAATTACCCGTTTGTGAATTTCCTTAAATTAACGACAGGCATCCTTAATAACGACGACAAGGGAGAAGCAAAAACACTATGCTGATTAACTTGCAAATGCCTCTTTTACTTCTTTCTTCCAAATGCAGAGCAGTTTAGCGCCATGATACTGGCACTGAACCAATTCCCATTCACTCTCGCCTTCTTTGTCGAGCATGCCCTTAAAGTGGGCAAGTCCTTTTCCCTGCAAATCATTGACCATACAGTCCCCGGTAAGATCACATTCAATTGCTTCCGGGGGGACAACCTGATCCAGATCAATAATATTCGTTTTGTAAGTCCAGCGTGGCATTCCATTCCTCCTTCTTTAATTTATTTGACAAATCAAAAATTCATGATGGGGCGCCAGCCATTACGCCACTTCCACTTTTACGGCGCAGACCTTGTACTCGGGGATCTTGCCGATGGGGTCCATGGCCGGATTCGTAAGCAGGTTCACTGCCGCTTCATGGAAGTGGAAGTTCATGAAAATGGAACCTGCCGCCGACTTTTCCGTCAGCTTAGCCTTAGCCGTGACCTTGCCCCGGCGGGACGATACCTTGACCATCTGGCCGTCCTCAATACCCAGTTTATTCGCATCGAGGGGATTGATTTCTACGAGGCTTTCCGGGCAGCGTTCCATCGCCCCCGCCGACAGGCGCGTCATCGTTCCCGTGTGGTAATGATACAAGACCCGACCTGTGGACATGAACATCGGGTAGGTCTCATCGGGGAGTTCCGCCGGGGGAATATATTCAATGGCGTGGAACAGCCCCAGCCCCCTGGTGAAGCGATCCTTATGGAGGAATTTGGTTCCTTTGTGGTCCGGGGTGGGGCAGGGCCACTGGAGGCCATTCTTCTCCAGCCGCTTATAGGTTATCCCGCCGTAACTTGGTGTTACCCGGCTGATCTCCTCCATGATTTCCTGGGCGGAGGAGTAATTCATGGCATAGCCCATGCGATTGGAAATAGCGGCGATGATCTCCCAGTCGCTTCTGGCCTCTCCGGGCGGGGCGAGGGCCTTTCTAATCCGCTGGACCCGTCTTTCCGTATTGGAGAAGGTGCCGTCCTTTTCGACAAAACATGCGGAAGGAAGAACAATGTCGGCAAGCCGGGCCGTTTCGGTCAGGAAGATATCCTGGACAACGAGGAAATCGAGGTGTTTCAACGACGCTTCCACATGGGAGAGGTCGGGATCGGAGATCATGGGGTTTTCACCCATGATGTACAGGCCTTTGATCGAGCCTTTATGGGCTCCATCCATGATTTCCATGATGGTCAACCCTGGTCTTGCCGAGAGCTTTGCCCCCCAGGCCTTTTCGAATTTGACCCTGGCCTCGTCGCTGGCGACTTGCTGGTAGGCGGGGTAAACATTGGGCAGCGCCCCCATGTCGCAGGCTCCCTGGACGTTGTTCTGGCCTCGCAGGGGATTGACGCCGCCTCCCTCGATGCCGACGTTGCCGCCCAGCATGGACAGGTTGGCGACGGACTTGACGTTGTCGGTGCCGGTGATGTGCTGGGTCATCCCCATGGCATAGAGTATCGAGGCTCTGTTTGCCCGGCCGTACATCCGGGCGGCGCTCCGGAGGTCCTCCGCCGGAATGCCGGAGATCTTCTCCACGTAATCAGGGGTGTATTTTTCCACCGTCTTTTTCAGGGCTTCAAAGCCCTC
>JALNVY010000272.1 GCA_023231165.1 Syntrophales bacterium
ATCAGCGGCTGAAGTTACCTGCGACCTCAAAGATGTAAAATGCCATGAAAGGCCTTGCCTTCTCTCGCCGGGACAGGTATTTCACGAATGTTGATCATATAAGAAAAAGGGGAGATTCGAATAGAAACATTTGGGGATGAGGGAGTATTTAGGAACTGATTCCGGCTACTTAAAAGAAATACACCCTCAAGTCAAAAGTTAAAAAATAATTATTGACAAGATCATCATAGTATACTATTGTCGCGCAACATTAGTTGTGATTTGCTTGAACAAAATGTAGCGTGTGAGTAGCGGACGAGCGGGTGAATGAGCTCGGCAAGATCGAATCTCTTGACATAATAAAAGGTTCTGCGTGGCACGAAAAAGCGATATCACATCTACGGAAAAGCTCCTGAAGCTCATCCGCAGCAAGCGGGATGCGATTCCTGATTCCTCATGCCAAGCTGAGCCGCCGGCCAAGAAGAGCGGCCATTTCAGTTTCCCATTGCCGAAGCTGATCTCCCTTCAGAAAACGTGTAACATCGGCATCGACATCGGTCACGACTACCTTAGAATGGTCAGGGCCACCGAAACGTCATCCGGGCATTGGCAGATCGACGACCGTCGACGCTTGGCCATGCCGCTGAAAGCACCCAGAGATTCTCGCGAATTCGGGGCCTTTCTGAAGGCCGCGCTGGCTTCCGTGTCCGGCCCCACAAAGCAGTCCAACATATGGGCCATAATGTCTGCGGCCCATGTCGATGTGCACCATATCCGCATTCCGAAGGTTCCGAAGAAACAGATTTCTAATGCCGTTTACTGGACGGCCAAGAAGGAAACCCCCTTCAACGAAAAAGATACGGTCTTTGATTACGAACTCCAGGGGGAGGTAATTGAGCAGGGGATCCCAAAATTCGCTGTAATGGTGTACACGGTCCCCCGTCAGGATATCGAAGAGCTCAAGGATCTCTTCTCCCGGATCGGCCAGCCCCTCGCGGGGATATCCATCGTCCCTTTTTCCTTACAAAATCTCTTCCGTACCGGATGGATTCCCACCCGAGAAGGAGCAGTGGCGAGCCTCTTCATCGGGCAGGATTTCTCTCGCATCGACATTTATGCCGGAGACAACCTTGTCATGACCCGGGGTATCAAGGCGGGGCTGAACAGTATGGTCGAAGCCCTGATGGAAGGATTCAATGAACGGAAGCAGGATCCGGAAGTCCCCTCGCTGACGAATGAGCAGGGCAGAAAGGTCATCCGGAGTCTCAGCCCGGATTCCTCGCCTCTCAAGGAAAATGATGCCGGGTTCGCCCTTACGAAAGAGGATATATTCGAGATAATCCTGCCCGCCCTGGAACGACTGGTACGCCAGGTAGAAAGGACTTTTGAACATTACGCCACGACCCCGCCCGGCGATCGGATCTCGCGGATATTCGTTTCCGGAGCCATGAACGTCTACCAGCCCATCGTTGACTATGTGGGATCGCAGCTTGGCGTAGCGAGCGATGTTTTGGATCCCCTGAGCGAACTCGATCCGGCCTCTTGCATGGATACGGAAGAAGCCAACCGCATTTCGGAACGGATCGCCTTCGGACCGGCGTTGGGGCTTGCCTTTTCAGGTAACGACCACACGCCGAACATGATGTTTACCTACAAGGACAAGGAAAGGGAGGCCAGCATTACCCGGATTAATACGGCGGTTTTTGCGGCCTTCATAATCGCTGTTTTACTCTGTACCGGATTCTTCACCTTTCAGATGAGTGCGATCGCCCAAAAAAATAAGATCATCAATGGGATAGATACCCGGATGGCCGATCTCGGTCCGCCGATTGATCGGGCCGAGCTCACGAAGATGGTGGCCAAAGTCAATCAGCGGCGTCAGTTGTCCAAGGTGTATGCAGAACGTTATCTCGGCATGGTTCTGATCAGCGAACTAGTCGAACTGACGCCTGTAAATATCCGGTTCATAGATCTGAAGATCAACCTGGGTCCGGTGTCTGCGGACGCCGCCAATCCGCCCGGAGGGGACGCCGTAAAACCGGCCGGAGCGGCGCCGGCGGCGCTTCAGGAAGAGGTCATTGTGGAAGGATTGATCCTTGGGGACCGGCAGATGTTTGAAACCTCCCTCGCTGCTTATGTGATGGCCCTGGAGGCCTCTCCCCTCTACCGGCAGGTGACTGTACAGAAGAACAGCGTGGAGCCCTTTATCAAGGGTGAGGCGCTCCATTTCATACTGAAATTGGCGGTGGAGGCGCAGGTTCATGGCTGAAAAGAAACTGGGCTTCAATATCCCACGGAAAAGCATGATATATATTGCTATGTGCCTGACCGGCATCCTCATTTTCGTACTCGGGGGAATCCTCCCTGCCGGCAAAAAGATGGCGGAACTGGATGAATCGATTGTCGCCAGGAAATACGCTCTTGAGGAGCAAACAGCCCTCGCACCGTTCTTAAAATCACTCAAGGTCGATAGTGAAAAAAAGGGATCGGAGATACTGCCGCTGCCGCCAAAAGGAAAACTATCACAGGACAAGCTCGGCACGCTTCCCATAGCGTTCAGCACCGCCGCAAAAATGAGTGGGATGACCCTGGTGTCGGCAACTCCGCTCCTCAGTGCCATGACTGGCGACGCCCAGTTCATTCCGATCAACGTCGTGCTACGGGGAGGGGTCATCGACTTCCGGAAATTTCTGATCCAACTTGGCGGTATCCCCTATATTCAGCATGTTGAAGAGATTACGATTCAGGAAAAATCGGACACACAGGAATTTAAAATGAGGATCTGGGCCGCAATCGGCTGAGAAACGGGTTGGGTATGGGAAAACTGGGAAAGAGACAGATGATCATTCTGGTGGTGATGGGGATTGTTGTCCTCTATGCCGCGTTCGAATTTCTTGTCCCTAAAAAGATAGTATCTACAACGAACAAGACACAAAATACAGCGGAGTTGAATACCTTTGTGAACGAACTGACTGCGGGCCTGAGCAAGGACACGACGAAAAATCTGCAAGTCCTCATCTTCAGTCGGGCGGAAAAGGAATGGAGGCGGGACCCCTTTCTGGACACCAAATCCTACCGGTCCTGGAGCAAGGCCCAGGAGTCGGTCAAAACGAGTGCGGCCGCGCCGAAGATCGTATTCGCCTATACCGGGTACCTCGAAATTAACAAGCGAAAGATAGCCATTATCAATGGCATGGAATACAGGGAAGGCGAGGAGCTTGATGTCAAGGGATTCGTACTGAAAAGCATTTCCCCTGTCAGGGTAGTAATCGACAACCGGGCTGCGAGAGCAGCGCAGACGATTCCCCTGCAGGAATAATGGAGGCGCCAATGGGTGGTTACACGAAGCATAGATATTCTTGGGGAGGTCTAACATGTGCGCTGCTGTC
>JALNVY010000273.1 GCA_023231165.1 Syntrophales bacterium
CATGCTCAAACCCGCTCTTGCCAGGGGAGAACTGCGTTGCGTAGGGGCCACCACCATCAATGAGTACCGGAAGTACATTGAAAAGGATTCGGCCCTGGAACGGCGCTTCCAGCCGATTATGGTACGGGAGCCTTCCGTTGAGGATACAATCGCCATCCTGCGCGGCCTCAAGGAACGGTATGAGGTGCATCACGGCGTCCGGATCAAGGATGCGGCCATTATTGCGGCCGCCACCCTTTCCAACCGTTATATCAGCGATCGCTTCCTCCCGGACAAAGCCGTGGATCTCATTGACGAGGCGGCCTCGCACCTGCGTATCGAGTTGGACAGCATGCCTGCGGAGATCGACGCCATCGACAGGAAAGTCATCCAACTGGAGATCGAACGCCAATCCCTGAAAAATGAAACGGATCCGACCTCCGTGGAAAGGCGCGACAAGATTGATAAGGAATTGGCGGAACTCCGGGAATCCATGGACCAGATGAAGCTCCACTGGAACAGCGAAAAAGAAGCAATCAAAAAGATCCAGACGATCAAAAGCCAGATAGAGACCCTGAAGACGGAGGAAACCAACGCCCAACGGGAAGGAAACCTCGCCCGGGCCGCGGAGATTCGTTACGGCAGGCTTGTCGAACTGAACAAGCAAATAGATAATGAACAGACCCGCCTCAAATCGGCCCAACAGGATAAAAAAATGCTCAAGGAAGAGGTGGATGCCGAAGATGTGGCGGAAGTCGTCGCCAACTGGACGGGCATCCCTGTTTCCAGAATGTTGGAAAGTGATGTCCAGAAGTTGATTTATATGGAAGACCGCCTCAAGAAGCGAATCATCGGCCAGGATGAAGGCATCGCAGCCGTATCCAGCGCCCTGCGCCGGGCGCGCGCCGGCTTGCAGGACCCTAACCGACCTATTGGATCATTCATCTTTCTGGGACCGACGGGGGTTGGCAAGACGGAACTGGGACGGGCTCTGGCCGAATTCATGTTCGATAACGAACAGGCCATGATCCGCATCGATATGTCCGAATATATGGAAAAACACGCCGTGGCCCGTTTGATCGGCGCTCCTCCCGGCTATGTCGGTTACGATGAAGGGGGATTCCTGACGGAAGCAGTCAGAAGACGCCCTTATGCGGTCCTGCTTTTCGACGAGATTGAAAAGGCCCATCCCGATGTATTCAACATTCTGCTCCAGATTCTCGACGACGGCCGGCTGACGGATGGTCACGGCCGCACCGTTGATTTTAAGAATACCGTTGTGATCATGACCTCCAATGTCGGCAGCCAGTGGATCCAGGATCAGGACCTAGATGAAGAGAAAAAGCGCCTGCGGACAATGGATGCCCTGCGGGCGACCTTTAAGCCGGAATTTCTCAACCGTATCGATGACATTATCACTTTCCGCGCCCTGACCATCGAGGATATCGAAAAAATCGTCAATATCCAGCTTGGCCTTGTTCAGAAGCGTCTCGAAGAACGGAAACTGTCCCTCGAATTGACAGACCAGACGAAAGATTATATAGCCCGTACCGGCTACAGCCCCGTTTATGGGGCCAGACCGCTGAAGCGGGTGCTCCAGAAAATGATTCTCGACCCCTTAGCCATGAAGATCCTGTCCGGCACGTATGGAGAAGGAGATAAAATTATCGTGGATCTCGGCAGCAAGGAAGAGCTACAGTTTTCAAAGAAAGAAAACAAAAAAAGGAGGACATCATGAATACCTTTAAGACAACCCTTTTATTAGGCGCTTTAACAGGCCTGCTCCTGCTGATCGGTGGCTACTTCGGCGGAAGAGGAGGAGTTGTCATTGCTTTTATCTTCGCCATCGTCATGAATTTCGGGGCTTACTGGTTTTCGGATAAATTAATACTGAAAATGTATAACGCCCAGGAAGTCAACGAAACCCAGGCCCGGGAACTGTACGCCATGGTAAGAGGGCTGGCCATGAGGGCCTCCCTGCCCATGCCCAAGGTTTATATCATTCCCGAACAAACTCCCAATGCCTTTGCGACGGGACGGGATGAACAGCATGCCGTCGTCGCCGTGACGGAGGGAATTCTGAGGATACTTAGCGCTGATGAACTGGAGGGGGTTCTTGCTCATGAACTGACACATATCAAAAACCGGGACATGCTGATCGGCTCCATCGCCGCGACCCTGGCCGGGGCGATTATGATGCTGGCCAATATGGCACAATGGGCCGCCATATTCGGCGGCGTCAACCGGGACGATGATGAAGGCGGCGGGGGAATCATCGGTCTAATCCTGATGGCCATCCTGGCCCCCCTGGCGGCGACTCTGATTCAGATGGCCATCTCCCGCTCCCGGGAATATCTGGCCGATGAGGGAGGGGCAAGGGTATCTGGCAAACCTTATGGCCTGGCAAGCGCTCTTGAAAAGCTGGGCAGGGCGTCTCAGGCTGTTCCTATGGACGCCAATCCCTCGACGGCCCACATGTTTATCGTCAACCCCCTGTCGGGACGGGCTCTGATGAACCTGTTTAGCACCCATCCCCCGATCGAGGAAAGAGTTTCCAGATTACGGGGTATGCGACCAGCATAAATTAAGGAGAGACAAATGGATGAGGAAAAAAGTGAAAAAGGATTTGTGATCAGGGACCGGCGCCACTTCGATGAGACCGGGGAGGTGCGCCGGGAATCGGAATCCACCCCCAAGGAAGTAAAACCAAAAGAAGTAAAAAAGGATGAGCCCACCTCGGAACAACCAGGGGATAGTATTGCCCAAGACCTGCCGGGGGAAGATGAAGCTATGGATGGGTATCTTCCGGAGGTCAATTTCATGAATTTCGTTATGTCCCTGAGTACGACCGCCATGTTTCATTTCGGCGATTTTCCTGATCCGGCCTCCGGTAAGGACGCAAAAAATATTGCCGCTGCAAAACATACAATTGATACCATTGGTATGCTGAAGGCCAAGACGGAAGGGAATCTGGATGATAATGAAAAGACATTGATTGACGCTGTGCTTTTTGAGCTCCGTATGCGATACGTTAAAGAGAACACCTAAGGCAATAATGAACCCTCTCGTTCGTTTAGCCCCGGCCAAGGTTAACCTCTATTTAAAAATAATCAGGAAGAGAGAGGATGGGTATCACGACCTTGCCACCCTGATGCAGCGCATCAGTCTCTATGATAAGTTGATCTTCAAGCCGGCAAACGAGGGGGTCGTTCTCCATTGTCCGCATACAAACCTTCCCGAAGACAGTAACAACATCGTGTACCGGACCGCCGCCATTTTTCTCCGGAGAGTTCCCTTTACGGACGGCATCGACATTACCATAAATAAATCCATCCCTGTTGCCGCCGGACTTGGCGGCGGCAGTTCCAATGCTGCA
>JALNVY010000274.1 GCA_023231165.1 Syntrophales bacterium
TAAAGCTGATTGATACGACGAAATGCACGGCCTGCCGGGGATGCCAGGTGGCCTGCAAGCAATGGAATGAAATGCCGGGCCTGAAAACGAAACAGTGGGGCAGTTATCAGAACCCCCCGGATTTACAGTGGAACACCTGGACGCTGATCCGCTTCCAGGAGTACACCAGCGACAAGGGGGCTTTTAAGTGGCTCTTCCGAAAGGACGGCTGCATGCACTGCACCGATGCGGCCTGCGTGAAGGTCTGCCCGAGCGGCGCCCTCTACCACACGGAATTCGGAACGGTGGGATTGAATTCTTCCCGCTGTATAGGCTGTAAGGAATGCGTTTCTGCCTGTCCCTTCGATATCCCCCGCTACAACCGGGAGACGGATAAGATTTACAAATGCGATCTCTGCTACAACCGCCTGCGGGGCGACGAATCGCCCTCCTGCGTCAAGTCATGTCCGACGGGGGCCTTGACCATCGGCAGGAAGGACGTCATGACCAGAAAGGCTTATGCCCGGGTCAAGGAACTGGGGGGCGATGCCAATGTCTATGGCGACAAGTTCGTCGGCGGGACCCATGTCCTGTATGTCCTGGACGAGAAGGCCAAGGTGTATGACAACTTGCCACGCGATCCTTCGGTTCCCTTCTCGATCATTGTCTGGAAGGACATGCTGAAGCCCCTGGCCTTGCTGGCGGCTGGCGGTGTGTTGGCCGGGTCGTTCCTCCATTACATCCTGCATGGACCAAAGCTGCCCGATGAGCTCGGCCCCAATGAACCCGGCAAAGACGAAAAGGGAGGTGAATAAGCCATGAGAAAGGGATTAATTCAAGCAACAGACGGTTTTGAGAGGATTGTTCACTGGAGCCTGGCCCTGTCGTGTATAGCTTTGTGTATCACCGGGTTGGGAATGATGTATCAGTCCTTTAATTTCATCGGCGACCTGATGGGGGGCCTCAAGTCCCTGAAGTACGTTCATAATTTCACAGGCATTTTCTTCGGCGTGGCCCTGTACTTCACTATCCGCATGTGGTGGAAAGAGGCGGGGATTTTTTCCATGCCCGAAGATCTGGAATGGATCAGGTGCGCCGGCGGTTACCTCTGGCATGTGGATAACCCCCCCGAGGTGGGCAAGTATAATCCGGGGCAGAAGATGTTCTTTCTGGCCGTTGCGGGGTTTGGCGTTATCATGTTCCTGACGGGGCTGATGATGTGGTTCCCCCTTAGCTTCCCCCCGATGATCGTGCGGTTGATGTATGTTCTTCACGCCCTGGGCTTTGTGGTGATCTTCGCCTTCTTCTTCGTCCATCTGTACCTGGGAACGGTTGGTTCCCCCGGCTCGCTGGATGCGATGCTGACCGGCTGGGTGACCCGGGCCTGGTTAAAGAAGCAGCATCCGAAGTGGCTCAAGGAGATGGAAGAACACGGAACGCTCGTCGTCTATGGGGAGGAGAAATCATCCGGCGGTCATGGGCATCACTAACCGCTGTGGCAGGGGCCGGCGAAGCATTAAAATCCGTGATATGATATTCATCTCAGTAGGCTGATGGTAATGATCTGAAACATAAAGGGACCTTTCATTATGGACAGGTCCCTTTGTCTCTGCATCATGCTTATTGACCCTGTTAGCTTTATATCGGTAAAGGAGGTCGATTGTGAAAAAGGCAAGTTTTTCCATGAACGGTAAAGAAACCCGTTATGAACCGGGGCAGATGGTTCTAGATGCCGCCCAGGCAAACGGGATTCACATCCCCACTCTCTGTCATCTGAAAGGCACGAGTCCGACCGGGGCTTGCCGCATCTGTCTGGTGGAGATTGCCGGCGCCCGGAGCCTCATGGCTGCCTGTTCGACGCCGGTTACGGAGGGCATGGAGGTCAGCACGGAAAGTGAACGTGTCCACAAGGCCCGGAAGATGAATGTTGAACTGCTCTTGGCCAGCGGGAAGCACGACTGCCTAATCTGCGAGGCCAGCGGCGATTGCCGTCTCCAGGATCTGGCTTATTCCTATGGGATCAAAGAATTGAGATTCCCTCAGGACGATAAATTCTATCCCACCGAAGACGAAAACCCCTTCATTATCCGTGACTTCAGCCGCTGCATCCGTTGCGGGCGGTGTATCCATGCCTGCAATGAAGTGGTTGTAAACCGGGCGATCAGTTATGGCTATCGGGGCAAGAACAGTAAGGTCGTGACGGGCGGCGATGGTCCATATACGGATTCCGAATGCGTCTTTTGCGGTCAATGTGTGGAGGTCTGCCCCGTCGGCGCCCTGACGGAAAAGAAGGCGAAGGGAAGGGCGCGGGCCTGGGAGACGAAAAAAATAAGAACTACCTGCCCTTATTGCGGCGTCGGCTGCCAGCAGTGGCTGCATGTTAAGGATGGTAAGATAACAAAGGTTACGGCCGTCGAGGACGGTGAGCCGAATATGGGGCGT
The DNA here is from genome assembly GCA_023231165.1 of Syntrophales bacterium. Lineage (GTDB taxonomy): Bacteria > Desulfobacterota > Syntrophia > Syntrophales > UBA8958 > UBA8958. The sequence continues at coordinate 2,422 of JALNVY010000274.1, forward strand.
CTGTGCGTCAAGGGCCGCTTCGGTTATGACTTCATTTACTCGGAAGATCGCCTCAAGACGCCGCTGATCAGGGAAAACGGTGATTTCCGGGAGGCCTCTTGGGACGAGGCTTTGGACCTCGTGGCGGAGAAATTCAAGGAAATAATCGCGAAAGATGGTCCGGATGCGATCGCCGGCGTCAGTTGCGCCCGCAGTATCAATGAAGACTCGTATCAGATGCAGAAATTATTTCGCGCGGTGATCGGCACCAACAACATTGATCATTGCGCCCGTACCTGACACGCCCCGACTGTCGCCGGGCTGGCGACTTCTTTCGGTTCCGGGGCAATGACTAATTCCTTTTCCGATTTTGCCAAGGCCAAGATGATCCTGGTCATCGGGTCCAATATGACGGAGGCCCATCCGGTAGCGGCGTCGCTTCTCAAGATGGCCGTGGTCGGCGGCGCCGAGCTTATTGTCGTCGATCCGCGCCGTACACCGCTAGTCGATCTGGCCAGTCTCCATGTACCCATCAAGGTTGGTTCCGATGTGGCCTTCCTGAACGGGGTGATGAATGTCCTGGTAACGGAGGATCTCTACGACAAGAAGTATGTTGAATCCTGTACTATGGGATTTGAGGAACTGAAAAAGAAGGTTTTGGAATATCCGCCGGAACGGGCGGCGGCGATCAGCGGCGTCAGTGCCGAAATGATCAGGGACGTAGCCCGCCGTCTGGCGGCGGTGCACCCGGCGATGCTCATGTACACCCTGGGGATTACCGAACACATCTGCGGCGTCAACAACGTCATGTCCTGTGCCAACCTCCAGATGCTCCTGGGCAATGTCGGTTTCGAATGCGGCGGCGTCAACCCCCTGCGTGGTCAGAACAACGTCCAGGGCGCTTGTGATATGGGAGCCCTGCCCAATGTCTTTCCCGGA
>JALNVY010000275.1 GCA_023231165.1 Syntrophales bacterium
ATACAAATACTCCTCTCTCATTTATAGTTTATTTGGTGATGTAAATATCTCGGTCCCGGTCCTGGAAGTAGAGGTGACGATATTTCCCCTTCTGAAGGCGTTCAAAAAAGGCTTCCCCCTCCTCTCTGCAGACAGGGCAGCTCTGACCGGGAATGATCACGGCGTGGATTCGCGTCCCCGTGTCGGCGAAGGAATCGATCATGACCAGACCGCCGCAATCGTCACAGACACGGACCGTCTCTTCCTGCTGTTCCGAGATGCCGTCCGTATCATAGTAAATTTGTTTCTTCCGTTTGATATATTTATTTGTTCCCACGATCGAATTTTTCATGTCCCGGCGCTTTTTCCAGAGCATCATGACTTCCGAGGAGGTCCGTTCGATGTACTGGGTGATCTGTGTGGATTGTCTGAGCGCCTCGGCATTATAATCAGGTTCCCGGACGGCGCTGTAGTCCAGACCCGCCATCGCCAGGATGATGCCTACATTTACATAGGGCAGGGCCTTTTCGATGGAATAGCCCCCTTCGAGGACGGCGATGTCCGGCGCCAGGCGCTCATTTAGTCGGGCATAACCCTGGGCGCTGAAACGCATATTGGTGATCGGGTCCGTATAATGATTGTCCTGCCCGGCGGAGTTGATGACGATATCCGGCTTGAACTCCGCGAGGATGGGCATGATAACGGTTTCGAGGACATGGAGAAATCCCTCGTCCGAGGTCCGGGGCGGCAGGGGAACATTGATCGTTGTCCCTAGGGCGTTGGGCCCTCCAAATTCGTCGGTGGACCCTGTGCCCGGGTACAGGGTCCGGCCGTCCTGATGGATGGAGATGCATAGGGTGTTGGGATCGTGCCAGTAAATCTCCTGGGTCCCGTCGCCGTGATGGCAATCCGTATCGACAATGGCGATCCGCTTGGGACCGTAATGTTTCCGGATATATTCCACCATGATAGCTTCGATGTTGACGTTACAGAAACCACGGGCGCCGTGTACGACCTTCATGGCATGATGTCCCGGCGGTCTGACCAGGGCAAAGGCGTTGTCCACTTCCTTGCTCATGACCTTTTCTGCCGCCGTGATAGCTCCCCCCGCCGAGATGAGATGGGATTCTGTAATGACGTCGCTTGCTTGGGGGACGCAGATATGTATCCGGTTAATATCCTCCACCGTTGCCAGGCCGGGTTTGTATTCGATGATGTTCTCAAAATCGAGGAGTCCCTCTTCAAAGACCTGATCCTGGGTATAGAGAAGCCTTTCCTCCCGTTCCGGATGGGTCGGAGAGATGGCCCAGTCGAAGGCGGGGAAAAAGATCAAGCCGGTCTTGCGCTGCTTTTTGCTCATAACGTCTTCCCTCTCGTGAACCCTGAAATAAGCCCCGGTTTGATCTGAACCTTAACCCGTATATTTTTTCCCGCCGTATATGAATCCCGGACCATATTGAATTCCTGGTTCTCGATGACTTCTATTTCGAGGTCCTCCTCTTTTGCACCCATGGCCAGGGCCTTTTCACGAAGCCGTTCCCTGCCAACCGCAATGGCCTCTTCAGATGTGAATCGTGAAGGTATCGGTATTTGTATCCCTTCCTCGCCAATGGTTAACAAACGTCTTTCCGTATCGGCAAGGATTGTCAATTCCGCCGTGGTTCTGGCCAATGCCGCTCCCACGGCGTTGGCCACCTCCGAATGCTCAGGGATGAAGGGCGTACAAGCCAGATAAATGCCCAGGGGACCCGCCATCGCCGCTGCCGGTCCTCCCACCACATATAAGACCTTGGGTGTGATCTTTCTACCTTCGAGCATTTCATGAATTGTATATACAGGCTGATTATTTATTTCTTCGATGAATGAACGCACCGCAGTGACAATTTTCCTGCAGGCTTCCTCAAAAATCTGCTGCGCTGTTTCCAGAACAGTCTTGTCCAATAGATGGGCAATGGGTTCCAGAGCGGTTACTGCCTTGTCCCGCTTGCCGATAGTTGTTAGATTCAAAACAATCATCGCGTCGGTCGGAGTGGGGAAAGGGCCTCCCAAGGCGGCCGCCGGACCTTCCCGCTGGGGGCCGATGATAAGCTTGCCGTTTTCACAACGGACAACACTGTCCCCACCGAGGCCTATGGACCTTGTCCTCAGTCCCCGGATCAATGTTTTATGGCCTTCAATTGTAACACCAAGACTTTCGAGGAGCGGAACGCCATCGGCAAAAACGGCGATATCCGTGGTGGTGCCGCCTATGTCCAGGGCGATAGCGTCCTCGTTGCATTGGGCCATGCTGAGAACTCCCATGATGCTTGCCGCCGGTCCGGAAAGAATTGTCTGGACGGGATAGTCGGACGACTTGGCAACTTCGAAGGTTCCCCCGTCGGCCTTCAAGATATAGATGGGGACGTTGATTCCCTGCTGGTTGACGAATTGAAGAACGTCCTGGACGAAGCGCTGATAAAGGTCCCAGACTGCGCTGTTAAGATAGGTCGTTGCGATCCGCCGCCGAAAATTGAGATGCCCGGACATACGATGACCAAGGGAGACATGCCGGAAGCGGCTGCTCAGGATCTCTGCTATCTTCAGCTCCTGTTCGGGATTGCGGGTGGAAAACTTACCCACAACGCCCAAATGATCAATGCCCTCCTGACACAGTTTGGTGACGCCCTCCTGAATTTCTTCCGCATTGATATCCGCGGCGATAATCCCGCGGTGATTCACATAGCCCGCAATGAAGCAGGTATTTTGAGGAACAGGGAGCAGGGATGGTGGCAAACCAGGACCGCTGGCAATAATCATCCCCACCCTCTTAATCTTGTTCTGAACAATGGCATTGGTAGAAAGAGTTGTACTGAGAACCACCCGCTGGAGCTTGGCCGGATCTTCCGCTGCCAGGATTGTGGTCGTAATCTGGAGCAGTGAATTCAATAAATTATGAGTATCTGTAGGAACCTTGGCTTTCTTTTTAATTTTGAACTTATCAATAAGGACTGCATCCGTATGCGTTCCTCCCACATCAATGCCTAAGATCATTGTTCCTCCGGCCAGGAAAATCAAGATTTGCGTTGCCTTATATAATGATAAATTTATCTTGACAAGGTAAAAAAAAAGCGTATGGTCTCCTTCACTAAAGGTGATTAGTATAATCACAAGGTAATGAAATTATTGGAAAGGAGGTGACGCTTTGATGAAGAAGGTATTTGCCATTATTCTTTCGCTGCTTTTCGTTGTGACGTTTTCGCTTGCAGTCGTTGGTTGCAAGAAGGCAGAAGAGCAGAAACCCGAGCCGGCTAAGACTGAGGCCCCTGCTCCCGCTCCCGCAGCTCCTGGTGCTCCTGG
>JALNVY010000276.1 GCA_023231165.1 Syntrophales bacterium
CGGAACGGGAAAGAGAAATCGTTTCTCTTAAGTTTCCCGGCATCGACGAGCGCTTTTTGGAAAAGATCGTTGCCGTAGTGACGGACATCCGTGGCCTCGACTTGAAAAAGAAGCCCTGCATATCCGAGACACTGGATTGGACGCGCTCCCTGTTGGCCCTCCAGGCAACGGAAATACCCCTGGATCTGATCATCAGGACGTTGAATGTGCTGTGCAAACACCGGTCCGATCTTGACCTGGTTAAGAATCACCTCCTGGCAAAAGAAGGATTGAGCAACCCCCATCACGATAAAATAACACCATAGCCATGAGTTTTGTCACGCCTATTATTCATTTTGCCCAAATCTGCCGGGCGATGGGAATCCCCGTTTCCCCCGCGGAAGTCCTCGATGCCGTGGGACAAATGGAATGGATCGATCTCTCTGAGGAGAAGCAGTTTAAAACCGTCCTCAAGGCCAATTTCATCAAAAACCACTATGATCAGGATACTTTTGAGGGGCTTTACGACTTCTTTTTCCATCGTTTGCCGGGGATGAGACGGGACAAGCGAGCCCCGGCGGCAAGGGAAGACCTGTTGAACCTTATAGACGCCCCGGTTGACGGATCATCGGGGAGAGAAGACTTCCAGACCCTGATGGACCTCCTGGCCCGTGATCCCCTTGGTTATCTCGACCTTCTTCTAAAGATGCAAGACGCCGAGCTGGATATCTCCGAGGTTGACATGTCCCGGTTTTCTGCTTCCGGGGAGGGAACATTTTCCCTTGCCAGCCGCAACCGCATACAGGCGCGGCTCCGGGAACTGCTATCCAAAAACTTCCCTTCCGGGGATGAATCACTCCGTTTCTATCTACAGGAATATCTCCTCGAAGCCCTCCCGGAAGGGGTTCAGAAAGGAAATGGGGACGATTCACATCCCGATCTTCCCGCTTATTTCCAGCCCGGTGCAGTGCGACCAGGCCCAGCGAATCTTGGGGAAGTGCCCTTTCAGCATCTCACGGCGGAGGAAGCCAGGGCGGTCCACGACACCATTTCCCGCCTGGCCGGAAAATATAAGGACCGGATCATCCGACGTTATAGCCGCAGTAAAAAAGGGGCCGTCGATATTCAGCGAACCATCCGCAAATCAGCCCAGTATGAAGGTGTGCCGATGAAACTGGTCTGGCGCCGCCGCCTGCCCCAAAAGCCAAAGATTGTTGCCCTCTGCGATGTTTCCTATTCCGTCTGGGCCGCCGTTCCCTTCATGCTCAACATCCTCTATTCACTCCAGGACTGCTTCCGGCAGGTGAAAAGCTTCGTCTTTATCGCCCGGGTCGCCGCGGTCAGTGATATCTTTGCCCGGCATGAAACCATGGCAGCGATCGACCAGGTCATGGACTCTTATCAACTCCAATACCCCCGCAGCGCTGTTTACGGCGATGAGAAGGACAAGTACCCGGGGGATCAGGACCCTGAAATATCCGACTATGGGACCGCTCTCGCCCAATTCATGGAAAAATACTCCGACGTTCTGGATCACCGGACGACCTTGATCATCCTGGGCGACGGCCGTTGTAATTTCCTCGCCCCCCGGGCGGATCTACTCGGGAAGATAAGGGAAAAGTGCCGACGGGTGATCTGGTTGAATCCGGAGCCGGAAGCGCTCTGGGGAGACGGGGACAGTGAGATATTGGCTTACCGGCCCCATCTTAAGGAATTACGCCCCTGTGGCAATCTCAGGGAGCTCACGGCCTTTGTTTCCGATCTTTTTCCTGTATTGCTTTACAGCAATGTGGAAAAGTGATAATGAGCCGTTCAAATCTTTTGGGTATAGTTACATCAATAGCGATGCCTGGCAAATTGATAAGGAGTTAAAGAATATAATGAAGAGAAAATTAAATTACCTGCTGTTGGCAGTTTTGGTTTTATTCGTCACAGCCACCGCCGCGGCCGGCGAACCGGTAAAGACCGTTCCTGTAAAAGGGATGGTGACGATGGTGGACCTGGGGGCGACCCGGTGCATCCCCTGCAAGATGATGGCGCCGATTCTGCAAAAATTGGAAAAGCGTTATGCCGGCAAGGCGGCTATCGTCTTTCTCGACGTATGGGTAGATCCCAAGCCGGCCCAACGTTTTGGCATCCGGGCCATTCCCACTCAGGTTTTCTTCAACAAGAAGGGGGAAGAAGTCTATCGACACGAAGGTTTCATGAACGAGGAGGCTATTGTGGCCGTCCTCCAGAAGCTTGGCGTAAACTGAGGGAGACGATCGGCATGGAAACTTTTTTTCTCACAGTGAACCAGTGGCTGACGGGTGAGCCCCTCCTCGCTGCTGCGGGAAGCTTCCTCTGGGGGATGATCAGTGTCCTCTTCAGTCCCTGCCATCTGGCCTCAATTCCCCTCATGGTGGCATATGTGGCCGGGCAGCGCGAGGTTTTAGCGCCTCGCCAGGCGGGACTTTACGCCGTCCTTTTTACGGGCGGTCTCTTCTTGTCCATTGCGGCGGTAGGGATTACCTGCGCCCTCCTGGGACGCATGTTAGGGGATGTGGGTCCTTACTGGCAGATCCTGGTGGGGCTGGTCCTCCTGTGGGTCGCCCTCGGAATGTTCGGCGTCCAGGCCTGTTCGGTTTCCGGAGGCGGCATCCTCCAGCGTCTTAATCTGAAAGGACACAGCGGGGCCTTTCTCCTCGGTCTGGCCTATGGGATTCTCTCCGGTTCCTGCACCTTCGGTTTCATCGCGCCGATCCTGGCGATCATCACCATCCAGGGGCAGGTTGTCATGGGACTGGTTCTCATCACCCTATTTGCCGTTGGCCACTGCCTTCCCATCCTGGTGGCGGGGACATCCACGGCCCTGGTCGGGAAATTGATCGAAAACCAGGCCTGGCAGCGTACCGGCGACTGGTTCCGGAAGGGGGCGGGGGTCATAATTATGCTCCTGGCGATCTATTTTATCGGGAATCCTTTTTGGGGAAATTAATCATGGCATGGCATAATAGGGAAAAATGAAAATCCAATAAAACAAAGGGGGTTCTTCATGAAGATCAAATCATTGGGCTTTATCGGCGGCGGCAGGGTTACGGGCATCATCTTGGAGGGGTTGGATCGCAAGGACAAACGTCCGGAGCGCGTCTTTGTCAGCGAGACGAATCCCGAGGTTCTCTCAAAATTGGCGGGCCGTTTCCCCAAGATCAAAACGAGTTCCGGCGATGTCAAAGACCCCGCGGCGGCGGCGATGGTCTTTATCGCTCTCCATCCCCCGGCGGTGATGGCCAGCCTGGAAGGCCTTAAAGGGCATTTAAAAAAGGACGCCGTCGTCGTGTCCCTGGCCCC
>JALNVY010000277.1 GCA_023231165.1 Syntrophales bacterium
AATAAATTCATGAAAGTGAGCGGAATCGGTTTTTTCCGGCAAGCAACCTTACGGCTTTGCAGCAGTCTCGAAATTGAAAAAGCGATGTTCAATTGCCTCTCCTATCTTCAGAATTATTTGCCCGCCTCGGAGATGCTCCTGACCATTTTCGATCCGAACTTGGGATTAATCCACAATCTCGCCAGGGTTGACTTGAAGGGAATTAGAAAACCTATTACCTCGAAACCCTTGTCGGAAGAGGCAATCGATAAGATAAATTTTGACGTCGGCGCCTGGAAGGAGGTCAAGATTCTGGACCGCCTGGAGCTTCACCCGGCCGGCTGGATTCTATCCGGCCATGTGAATCTGTCAACAACCTCCATGATGTACATTAGTCTGGTAATCGAAGGTAAACATTTAGGATCTCTAATCTTTTTGGCGGACGGGAAAGGGATGTTCAAGAACTCCCACGCCGGCCTCGTCTCCCAATTACGAGAACCCTTTAACATTGCTGTATCCAACGCGCTACGCTACCGGGAGGTCGTCAAACTGAAGGAGATAGTGGACGATGAAAATCTGGAACTCACCCGCGAGCTTCGGAATATTAAGGAAAACGAAATCGTTGGGGCAGATTACGGTCTCAAGGAAGTAATGGAAATGGTAAGACAGGTGGCGTCTCTTAAAAGCCCGGTCCTGCTTTTAGGAGAGACCGGGGTTGGTAAAGAGGTAATTGCCAATGCCATTCATTACGCTTCCCCCCGGAAAGGGAAGCCTTTGGTTACGGTGAACTGCGGCGCCATCCCGGAGAGTCTTATGGACAGCGAACTCTTCGGACATGAACGCGGCGCCTTTACCGGCGCCATTGCTCTAAAGAAAGGTCGTTTTGAAAGGGCCGACAAGGGAAGTATCTTCCTCGACGAGGTTGCCGAGCTGCCGCTGTCCGTTCAGGTGAGGCTACTGAGAGTATTGCATAACAGGGAAATCGAGCGGGTAGGCGGCTCTGAAACAATTCCCGTCGATATTCGAATTATTGCCGCTACACATAGAAACCTGGAAGAGATGGTCCGTGCCGGCAAGTTCCGGGAAGACCTCTGGTTCAGGCTCAATATCTTTCCCGTCATGATTCCGCCCTTGCGACACCGGCAAGGGGATATCCCGGCCATGATTCATCATTTTATTGAAAAGAAGGCCAAGGAGTTGAAAATTCATACCCCGCCGCCATTGTCCCCAGAGGTATTGGAACGACTCAAAGATTATCATTGGCCGGGTAATGTCCGGGAGCTTGAAAATCTCGTCGAACGCGAACTGATAAGAAGCAGGGGGCCGAATGGAAATCTTGTCCTGGCCTTTGAGCATTTCCAGTGGCCAAAAAGTTCGGAAGCAACAGAGGGTGTGCCGGAGGAGAATAGCCCCCTCCGCAACCTTGACGAAGCGATGTCCCAACATATTCGCTTAGCACTGGAACAAACAGGGGGGAAAATTTATGGCCCGGACGGCGCCGCCGCTTTGCTGGGGATCAATCCCAATACGCTGAGAAGCAGGATGAAAAAGCTACGCATAATCTTGGCATACTCACAAAAAGTTCTAAGATATCCCCCCTCACCCTGAGGATGGCGCTTATGTAGTCCATGATGAGCGGCCCACGATTCCACTGTTGATCACCATGGCGAAAAGCAGGTTTTTCAGCGACGCCACCTGTTCATGACCGTGGCGTCGGTTGTAATTGCAGTTTTGTTTCATGTTTAATGCCGTTTTCCGACCATTCCCGCCAAGGCAGTCCATCTAATTCACCGGTCAGATTTTTTTAGCCTTACCATAGTGTCGTAAAAGGAGGCGCTGCCGCCCAGGGGGTCCATGACGCAGGTGTTTCTCAAATCCGGATCCACCCACATGGCGGCGTTGGCGTTGAATCCCGCTCCCCGCCGCGGGTCCCCCTTGATCACCTTGCCGTTGATGACCGTGTCCGTCGCCCCTGTGGCCCAATGGCCGTAACCGTGGGCGAAGGTAACCACGCCGGGCTGGATGGAGGCCGTCACCTGGACAGCGGCAATCATCGGCTTTTTTTCGCCGGTGCCGACGATCCAGACACCGTAGGGGTTGGTGGCCGAGGAGATCCGTACCTTGTCGCCCGTCTTGATCTTCAGCCGGGTGGCGTCTTGCTGGTTCACGAGGATGCTGTTTTCCGGGTAAATAGCGTCCAGCCAGTAATCAACGATGGTTCGCGATTTGGTCTGGGTCACATCCTTCTGCGTGATCATTCGCAGGCCATAACCTTTTGTTAAGCCTGCCTTTTCCGGCGTCTTCCCCAGGTTCGTCACAATGGGAACGTACAGGGGGTAACCGGGATTCGGCGCTCCGGTGAAGGCGTTTTTCGTCTGGGCCGTTTTCTCCTGATAGATATTGATCAGTTTGCCGTACTTGTTCGCCGCCTGTTCCCCTTTATATTGATCCTTATAGTCCTGGAACCGGCCGCCCCTGTTTAGAATATAAACCACTTTGCGCCAGTTCGGCCCGCAGATCTTCTCCCATCGCTCCGGGGTAAAGACAGTTTTAGGCAAATGGACACGGGAATCCAGAAAAAGTTTTAATTCCTTATCGTCAGCGTCGGGAACCGCCGCCCCGGCGTCGGTGGTGATGTTGGCCACCATGCGGATGTAGAGGTCATCCCAGCGGGTGAAATCCTGCCCCGGCCCAAAGCCATCTTTGCCGTAGCCCTTCATCCCCAGCCGCTCCGCCAGGGCCATGAGGAGCGCCTCGAGGCAGCAGGGCATCTCCTCACCGAAGACCTTGACAGTCTCCGAAAGGGGGGCAATGACGGGTTGCCGGATGGGCTGAACCTTGGTCGGCATGTTGGGATGACTGCCCTGGAACTCCCATTTCTCCAGATAATTTAGTTCCGGGAAGATGTAATCGGCGTACAGGGAGGTAACGCCCACCAGGACGTCGGTGCAGAAATAGAGGGGGACCTTCTGGAGGTCCATCAATACCTCCGTGTTGGTCTGACCCGCCGGCAGAGAGAAATTGGGGGCTCCGTGGTATAAAAACAGGGCCTTGGCGGCATAGGGATACTGGTCGCCCATGGACGGGATGATCTCCTGATAGATGTCGCTGGCAAGGGGCCACCAGTTCCGCTTCGCGGGGTAACCAGCGAAGAAGGTTGTATCCTCATATTTGATGTCGTGGCGGATGATGCTGATTCCGAAATTACCCACCATTCCGGGGTTCATTTTGCTTAGATCAAAGGGCTGCCCCGGTTTGTTCCCGGCCTGACTGAAGGTGGAGGCGGCGATCATCCCGCCTTTCCAGTCGTAGTTACCCAGGAACAGATTG
>JALNVY010000278.1 GCA_023231165.1 Syntrophales bacterium
ACTTTGGGAACGGCGCAGCAATGGCAGGTGCTTCTTTATCATGCCCAAGGGAAAAGACTTTGCGGACATCCGGCGCAAGGTGGAGGAGGCGCTGAAAACCAGGGAATAATTGTGGCGGTCCCAATGCTAATTTATGCGTCCATCCGAAAAAGATCGTAGTCCGATCAAGGTTAACTATATGATATTATTAAGTTAAAATCGACCATGCGGTGATAATTGAGGAATTGGAGATGCAAGGCAATAAATCAAAACAAAACAATATGTTAAGCGATTTCTCTTTATCGCGGTTATCAAAAGTCACGGCCATGAAATTCCGCTTTCTCTTGCCAGTTCCGGCTATTTAGCGACCTCGGGGCTTCCTTTCTTACTGGCCGCCGCCAGCGTACGGATGGCCGCCGCAATGTCGCCGCTCAATACCGCCAGTATCCTGCTGTGGGCGGCGATGAGGGCGGCGTATGTTTTTTCCCGGACGGGTTCGGACGATGCCGTCCGCCCCCCCTGTGATTGTCCGTCTGCTGTTGACCGTATCGACCAGATGGCACTCAGCTTGGCCGTTTCTCCCGGAACCGATTCAAAACGCATTACATCGATGGTGACGCGATAGGATGGAGATACGGATACGGACTGGGGAAATACGGAGACATAAGGCGAGCCCAGGAGCAGGGAAAGATTCTCGGCTACGACGCGGGCGATATCGGTCTTCAACGGTGAGGCCCAGCGGCTGAATTCGTCAGCGGTCACCTGATTGGGGGCAACGCTCAGCACAAGCTGCGGGCGATCGACGGCTGCCGGTAAGGATACGGGACCTACGGTGATTGTGAGGATTGATGCCTCGCCCACCGGTTTCGCCATGGGGCTCAGCGTGTATAGCTGCGTTGAGGTGGATGCGCATCCGACCGTAAGCACGGCGAGGGCGCACAGGATCATAACGGCTGTGAACTTTTTCATCATGGTTTCTCCTGCGTTTTACCGCGAATAAATGCTTCCGGGTGGCTGTCCATGTATTCAACAAATACCTTCAAGGCGCGGGCAGCGCTGGCTACCTCTTGCAAAGCATCCCGCAGTTCTTGATTTGCCGGCGCATCCGGCCCGACCAATGTCTTGTCGGCATTGACCAGCGCGCGTTCTGCCGCGGCAACCGCCCGTTTCAAGTTTTCTACGGTAGTTTTTACCTCCGGGACAATCTCCGTGTCGATTCGTCCCAGGATTTTTTTGGCGTCTTTCAGCGTTTCATCAAGGGTGGCAATTGTCTTCTTCGCGTCTTTGCCGATATCATCGAAGGGGATCTTGTCTATTTTGTCCAGGATCCTAGTGATCTTCATCTGAAATTCTGCCAGACCGCTCGGCATTACCGGCAGTTGCGGGGGGTCCTTTTTCCAATCGACCTTGACCTTGGGAGCGTGGGGGAATTTATCGAAGGCGATGTAAAGTTGCCCCGTGACAATATTACCGACGCGCAGTTGCGCCCGCAGCCCCTGATCGATCGAACGTTGAAAACGGCCATGACGATCCTGAAGCGTGGAGGCCTGGTCACGCTCGGCAAGTTGCCGATTATCAAATCGCGAGAAAAAGCGTTCCAGATCAAACAATATCATTACGTGGGGTTTAATAGTATGGGCGTCCGGATCGTAGTGAAGACCGACTTGCTTTACTTCGCCGATCTCGAGACCAAGGTAAGTCACGGGAGCGCCGACGGACAGCCCCCGTAACGATTCATTGAATACGAGCATATAAGGAGTAGCATGCATATTGTGTTTTGCCGTTGCCGCCTCCTGGTTTTCAAAGAGGGTAAAGACCGTATTTTCTGCCGCCTGTTCTGTGGTCTCGAAGTACGGTGGCGTCTCGAAGGCAATGCCGCCGACGAGTATTGACGTCAATGATTGGGTATGGATGGCAAGCCCGTTTGCCCCCATTGAGAAATCGATGCCGCTCGCCTGCCAGAATCTGGCGCCTTTGGTTACATATTTGTCGTAGGGCGCATTCACGAATACCTTAATATCGACGGACTTGCCGTCTTTCGCCAGATCGTAGCCAATGACCTGGCCGACAGCCAGGCGCCGATAATAGATAGGAGAGCCGAAGCCCAGGGAACCGAGGTTATCCGCTTTCATTAAGAACTGCCGGCCAGGCTCCGTGCTCATGATGATCGGAGGCGTATCGAGACCGATAAATATACTCTGCTTTTCCGTGGATTTTCCGACTCCCAGACCGATATAATTTCCTGATAGCAAGGTGCCGATGCCAGACACCCCGCTCAAGGTGATGCGCGGTTGCATGATCCAGAACTTGGCGTCTTTGACCAGGAGATTTTCTGCGTTCTTGGCGATTTTTGCCGTCACGACGACTTGGGAATAGTCTTCCGAGAGGCTTACCCTCGTAACTTGACCGATGTTGACGTCCTTATACTTGACAAAGGTCTTGCCGACCTCGATACCCTCGGCCACCTTGAAGGTGATGGTAATCGTCGGTCCTTCGTTCAGAAACCTTTGTACCACTATCCCGATGCCGACCAGGGCGGCGATGATAGGGATGATCCAGATCACGGAGAAGCGTGCGCGTTTGTGGGGTACTGTTGTCGCCTGGGGGATATTAGAGACATCTTTGTTTTCACTCATTTCGGTTCTCCATGCTATTGGCGGAATCCCAGATCAGTCTGGGGTCAAAGGATTGGGCGGCGAATATGGTCAATACTACTACGGCCGCGAAAAAAACGATGCCGGCCTGGGGCTGGGCGGCCATGAGCGGCTTTATCTGTACCAGTGCGACCGTAAAGGAAATGACAAAGACATCGAGCATGGACCAACGGCCGATGAACTCGACGATGCGATAGAGTTGCACGCGTTCGCGGTTGCTTTTCAGCGAACGGCGCTGCACCGTAATCAGTAAATAGGCAAGGGAGAACAGTTTCGCCATGGGAATCATCACGCTGGCGATGAGAACGATGAGTGCCAAGGGCCATGATCCCGTCAAGTAAAGCATCATAACGCCGTCAAGGATCGTATCCTCTTCGGCGCCTAGAATGGTTATCGACGTCATGACGGGTAAGATATTGGCCGGTATGTAGCAGATTGCCGCCGCGATGATGAGGGCCCAGGTGCGCTGAATTGCATTATTGCGGCGGAATGCGAGTTTGTTGCCGCAGCGGGGACAATAGCTCGTTTCCTTCGTAGGCATCAGCTTTGACGATAGTCCGCAGTGCTTGCACAAGGCAATCCCTGACAGCATGGCCATTGGTTCCCGTGCGGTCATTTCTTTGCCTCCTGGTATTCAATGGCCTGCGTGGAATTTACGGGCAACCGTGTGCCAC
>JALNVY010000279.1 GCA_023231165.1 Syntrophales bacterium
AATTATGGCCAGTAATTTCCCCATCTTCAGCCTTTCGAGCATACCCAGGGCCAAACGGTTTCCCCACTGCTTACGGGGGGAAGATACATTCCGGCGCGGTGTTATCCCCGGCAGGCACTCGAGCAGATGGACGGCTTCCACACCCCGTTTGAGGAAGCGGTTCTGACAGCCGACGCAATACGTTACCATGGTCCGGCCCCTTCCTTCCCCGATGATCCGGTCGAGAAAACGGTCGGCCAGTTCCGGAGCTGAGGAAGACAGGCCGCCGCCGGCGCCGCAGCACTGGGCTGCGGTCGTTCCGGTCATAGGGAAAGCCGCGGGAAGGGGGGCCGATTTTAAATCCATCCCCTGTTGTAAAGCTGTCGTTGCAGATGTTTCAGCTTCATCTATATGATTGAACAACTCCGTAGCAGCGTCCCTGATTCCCTCCCACCGCGTGGCCGGACAGGGGTGATGAAGGTATGTAGGACCCGCCCAATGTTTCTCAAAGAGATCCGGCGGCAGCAGCTCCAGGATGAAAACAACATCAATACCCTCAAGGTGTTGGGACAGGAGCTTATAACAATTCAGGCAACCGGTGATCACTTGTCTGACGCCGTGATCACGAAGGCGCCCGTTGATTTCACGCAAAGCGGCAAGACCCGTTTCCGTATCGCCTAACTCGTAAACAGGATCGTAGCAGCAGTCGAGGACCAGCCCGATCTGCTTATGCAACCGCTTGCTCAGGATTTTCCGGACCTCCCGGACCAGTTCCGGCCGGCTTGCGGCGAGCCCGCATCCCGGCCAGAAAACCGTATCCTTACTTCCATAAAAAGTAAATGGAAATCCATGCCCGGCCTTGGCGAACCCCCGGGCGTCGTCTAACACTTTCCGGACCGGCAATGGGATCTGATGCTGTTGCACCAGCCGCTGCTTTGCTTCGAAAAAAGCAGCGGCTGGCGACAGATCCAGGGGACAAACAGTGTCGCAACGGCGGCAGGACGTGCAATAAAAAGACGCCTCCGGACGTTCCCAAAGAATCAGGTCCGGCGTTCCGTACTCGGCGAGAAAGGGACAGACGGCGGCGCAGGCGCCGCAGCCTGTACACTCTTCATTAAAATCAACCACCTGTTATTTTACCGTTCCAATGGGATATTCCGCCTCCGCCCATGCCTTGATGCCGCCGGGATAACGATAGACGTTCTTGTAGCCGAGCTTCACGGCCCACATGGCCCCGTTATGACTCCGGGTGCATTTCACGAAACCGCAATAGAAAACGATGAGGCGATTCTTGTCCGGTCCCAGGAGCTTCTCCAGGTCGGCCTTGGTCTTATTGTCGAGGGTCGTCATTTCGGGAATGGGAAACAACATCTGGACGGCCCCGGGGACATGCTGCTTCTTGTAGCTGTCCTCATAGGGCATGGTATCGACGATAAGCATAGGTTTCTTCTGGTCGATCCAGTTCTTGAGTTCCTGGGTGCCGATAACCTTGTAGCCCCCCCGCTGCACTTCGGCGGCAAAGGTAACGGCGCTCTTCTCCGTATCCAGTTCCTTCGTCCCCCAGGCCGCCATGGCCCCTCCGGCCAGGCCGAAAACCACCAGGACCGCAATCAAAACACAAAACAAACTTCTCTTTACCTTCATTCTTCCTTCTCCTTTCCACATTATTTAAACTTCGGTTTCCCTCTGAAACCAAATAGCCATTCTTAATACCATCTCTATTTTCCCTTTATCCTCCTTCCGACTCCCTGGCCGTGGCTGCCGACCGGACCCACCGGGAGAGATAGAGATACGGCGTCACGATCCCGATAAGGACAAGGTCTCGGTAAAAGGCCTGCCGCAGGCCCGCCTGCTTGTTCAGATCCTCGACCCCGAAGCAGCCGCAATCGACATTCAAGTCGCCCAAGATGCCGTAACCGAGGACAAACACGAACAAGGCCAGGAGTCCCGTGATCAGATGGAGTCCCCAAGGGTGATCAAAGACCAGGGCCGCCCCGGCGATTGTTTCGATGAGGGGCAGACCGATGGCGATCACGGGCAGGAATGCTTCCGGGACAAGATCATAAGCAGAGATGGTCGCGGCGAAGGCTTTGGGATCGAAAAGTTTGGTGACGCCGCCATAGATGAAGAGGGCTGCCAGGGCGATGCGGACTACTAAATAGGGCCAGGGATGAACCAATCCCTGCCGGAAGATGCTTCCGATCCTGCTTAAATAGATTGAGTTTTGGGAATTTTGATTAAACAATTCCGCCTCCTTATGGCGTCACGCCGCGTTCCCCGCGGCATGACCCTCAAGAGGCTAAGGGGTCGAAAGCGGCGAAACGGCAGGACGGCGTTGTGCGGAGAACCACCCGGGTCCTCTGTCAGCGCCTCATATTAACGGTGTGAAGAATAACAACAAATAACTCATCGATTTCACTCTTAATCCATCCTGATAAAGCTTAATGTAACGGTGAGCTTATAAACAATCTCCGGGAACATGTCAATAATAATATGCCCTTTCCATTTTCGTCCCATGCTTCTTCAAAATAATAGTGCCGGAAGACCTTATGCGGTCGCTTCCACATTGATTGCAGCTTCATGAATATTATCAAACCTGAAGATACTAACCCCTTGACACCAGGCCCTTCTTTCTATACTCCCTTTATGAACATGGAATCCCCGGTCAAATCAAAAATGAATAAAGAACGATGTCTTATCATGTTTGCCAAATACCCGGAAAAGGGGAAGGTGAAATCCCGGCTTAGTCAATATTGGCAAGAAGACATGGTTGTCTGTCTTTACCGCGCCTTTGTCGAGGATCTGCTGGCGAGGCTTTCCGGGGGAGACTACGGGTTCCGGATCGCTTATTACCCCCGGAATAGGGCAAAGCACTTCCGCAGGGAGTTCGGGGAGGCCTTTTCATACCTGCCGCAAATCGGGACGGGTCTCGGTGAAAAAATGCATAACGCCTTCAAAAAAAGCTTTTCTGAGGGATATCAGGCGGTTGTCATTATCGGGAGCGACAGTCCCGATCTCCCGCCCCGGATCGTTAACGAAGCCTTTGCTGCCCTGGAAAAGGGCGGCGCCGTCCTCGGTCCCTCATATGACGGGGGTTATTACCTGATCGGCTTTGGCGGGGAATCGTTCACTCCCGAGGCCTTCGAGGGAATAGCGTGGGGCGCGGACAGCGTCGGGAAAACGACAATAGACATCCTTGAAAATGCGAGAATCCGTGTCCATATCCTTCCCGCCTGGCGAGACATCGACCGGCCGGAGGATGTTGTCGCCCTGATCAATGACAGCG
>JALNVY010000280.1 GCA_023231165.1 Syntrophales bacterium
ACGCAATCCAGAACAATCTCCGGATCGGGCTTATAATTAATCGTAGGAAGCAGCGTCTCCCGCACCATACCCTCCATGGCCAGGATCAGTTCAACGGCGCTCGACGCACCCATGGCATGGCCCACCTGTGACTTGTTGGCTGACACCGGCGGAATACGCCCCCCAAAGACATCCCCTAGGGCATCCCCTTCCACCCGGTCGCCGATCCTGGTCGACGTCCCGTGGGCATTGACCGCATCTATGTCCTCGGGCTGCAAACCGGCGTGGGCGATACTTTCTGCAATGCAACGCGTGACCGTGTCCTGGTTCGGGGCGACAAAATGATGGGCATCCGAGGTCATCGCCCATCCTTTCATTTCTATCTTCGGGGACAAGCCATGAGCCTCGGCAAATTCCCGGCGGGCAAGAATGATGCAGCCGGCCCCTTCCGACACGACAAAACCCCGGCGGTTGACTGAAAAGGGGCGGCTTGCCTGCTCCGGCGGTTCTTCCCCCTGCCCTTCCTTCGGCTTGTAGGCGCCGTTCATGGTAGCAAAACCGCCCAGGATGGTCTCAACCAGGGGGAAGTCCACGGCGCCACAGATCACCACATCCGCCATGTCCAATTCCAGAAACATGGCGCCGACGGTCAGGGAGGTGGAACCCGTGGCGCAGGCGGTGATGGTGGACGTAATAGGACCGGTCGCCCCGGTCATGATGGATACCTTGCCCCCGACCATATTGATGCAGGAATTCGCATTGGTAAAGGGGTGGGGTAGTTTCCCGTCCGCCACCCACAGCCTGTCCGCACGGATGACCGCATCCAGACCGCCGACGGCGGAGCTGAACGTAATGGCCACCCGGGGGGCCAGAGCCTTCGTAATTTCAATCCCGCTTTTTTGGAGGGCTCGCCGGACCACAAGCAGGGCGTGACGGAAAATCGGCGATGTCCACAGGGCCATATCCCGGGAGGCCAGAAAGGGATACTCCTTGAGATTGATTTCCCCCACCTGGCCGGCAATCTTGACGGGGAAACCTTCGCTCAGGGGGAAACGGGTGAGAATCCCGATGCCGCTTTCTCCCCGGGACGCCCGCTCCCACTGGCCATCCATCTCGACACCCAAAGGGGAGACGGCATCGTAACCCAATATGACCGGTCGCCTCTTATTCACGCCGTAGGGTCCCGATCGGAAAAATGATGCCCATGGCCGGCGCTACCATGGGATAAACCGGTAGAGCTTGGCGAACATCTCGTAGACCTCGATCCAGTTCTGCAGGTCTTTTGCGGATTTCAGGTGCTCCCTCTTATTGACCATGACCCAGCTCATATGGGCGGCGCCATCCTTGCAAGTCCCACAATCGCGGGTCGCCGAGGTGCAGCAGCGGTGCCTGGTCTTCAGATCCGACGCCCAGCGGGTGAACCGGATAAGCCGCTTGGGCCGGGGATTCCGGTTATCCAGCGCTTCCGTTACGGATGGACACTCGCTCCAGCCGAAAGACCGCCCCATCATTTTGCCCGTGGTGATTATTTCGTGGTAGTACTTGCATGAAATGACCGTCTGAGGATAGCACTCCAGCATTTCGTCCATTTCAAGGCGCACGTCGCGCATTTTCTCTTCCGTCCAGGAATACCCGTCCACCTGCTCATCATTTGTCAGCAATTGAAGATGGACTTTTAGCCCTGCATCGTCAATTTTCCTGATCACCTGCCCGATCCGTCCGAGCTGTTTCGGCGTGATCGTATAGAGATAATAGGTGTAGGGATCGCCTGCGTAATTCTTGCTGGAAACGGCGAAGGTATTCTTTCCCCGCAGCACCTTTTCATCTTCTTCGTCACCCCAGAGCGAGATGCCCACCATCATGTCGGGAAAGCGGTCACGGGGAACCTTGATCTGTCCGTTTGTAGCGCAGTACGTCGGCATGGTTTGGTAAAACGCGGCCACCCGGTCCAGATGCAGCGTCGGCTCGCCGCCGATCAGGATAGCGAGATTCACGCCCCGCGCCTTCTCGCTCCCGACAAACTCATGCCACTTCTGCAAATCCATCTCTTCAGAGGCCGCCTCATGCTCCTGCGAAGAATAGAAAAAACAACCCCGGCAACGCAAATTGCACTGGTTGGTCACATCATAGATGGAACTGCGGATATTGAGAGCTGATATCCTCCGGTACCGTTCATGCCATGAATCATCCAATAAGGAACTGACGGTATTCATAAATTATTCTCTACCATTCTCCCCTTTGGGCCGGGGCGGTCTAATCATCTCCCGGCAAAGGGAATCGCTTTTTTCATAATTTTTAACCCACACGGCCAGGTAGGTATCTACGTAGTCCAGCCAGGACCTGAAAATATCAGGGTCCGTGACATGGCGGTAGAGGCGGGCCGTAACCACGGCGCTGCCTGCGGCATAATGGCGGCAGTCATCGCAATCCGTATCGGGTACGCAGCAGGCCACCTCCCGGTCCCAGGACAGATCTGCCCGGTATTGCCGGAATGACCTCCCCAGACCAATATCCACCGAGGGGTTCCTGCGCGGGTAGGTGCAGCCGTAAAGGTCATGGAGCCCGTATTCATGGGTATGGGCCACGACATTGTAAGGGGAGAACAGGACGTTGACCGGGTACCGGGACATCAGATCCATCATGACCTGACCGGTCCTTGCGAGGGATGCCGGATCATGACGGAGATCCCCCATATAGCCGACGGGGGAAGAAAACATGTTGAAGGTCAGTCGACAGTCCTGCCGGACGATCGCCTCCGTAACTCCATAGGCCTCTTCGATGTTGTCGCGGGTAAAGGTATATACGAAGACCGCCCTGGGATCGCCCTGGTAATTATCGATCTGCTTGCTCAATAAATGCTTTGCCCCCCGCAAGCGAAAACTGGTCTCGTCGTTTCCCCAAACGGAGACATGCATCTTATAGCCGACGGTTTCGGGAATCCGCTTGAATCCATTCGTGGCCACGCAGCCCAGGGGTATTTCTCCGTAACATACCTCCAGAATTTCCGGGACCAAAGACGGTTCGGCCCCCGCCAGGACCACGTAGGTGATACCCCTTTTTTTCTCTTCCTGCAATAAACGTCGCCAGGCCGCCGGATCTTCGTTGGGGTCGGCAAACTGCTTCTGTCCCTCATAATAGTAGCAGCCATCGCACCTAATGTTGCAGCGCGTGGTCACATCATACGTCGATTCCCGGAGAAAAAAGAACTTTCGAACTTTTTCCCATAATTGACGCACCTCGGGGTCAGCCAGAAGTTCGGAGAACTTCCA
>JALNVY010000281.1 GCA_023231165.1 Syntrophales bacterium
CATCTGGCCCGACGTGGGAGATCTCCACTGGATGGACTTCAGCCGGTCGGGAGATCTTATCCGGGGGGGCGAGGAGGCAACCCGCAAGGTGCTGGGGAAAATTTATGCTTCTCTTCCCCTGAATAGGCGTATTTCTCACTTTGCCGGACGCTTCCTCACGATGGGGAAGAGGATAAAACGATCTTTTCTGCGGGCCGCATCAGTGCTCGTTGACACCCCAACGGGCCTTCCCCCGAAATCGCACCCCCAAGACAACATTAATAAGTCTAACCCATCAGCAAATGGCGGAGAACCCGTATCTCGCACCCCACGGACAGGGACACCTACCGGATCATAAAAAACACCGCCCCCGGTAACACCCTGCTATTTCAGGTTCTCTAACGCCGTGATGATCCCCTCCAGAGGCGGCCGCTGGTTGATGTCGTGAACGTCTATGTAACGAATA
This sequence comes from Syntrophales bacterium, assembly GCA_023231165.1. Lineage (GTDB taxonomy): Bacteria > Desulfobacterota > Syntrophia > Syntrophales > UBA8958 > UBA8958. The sequence goes on from JALNVY010000281.1 coordinate 446, forward strand.
ATCCCCTTTTTATCGATAATAAATAAGGCCCGCTCCGCGACACCGTCGGTCCGCAGAATACCGTATTGCTGCGCCACTTTTCCATGGGGATAGAAATCCGATAGGACTGGAAACCAGAGCTTCCCCATCTGGTTGGTCCAGGAGAAGAGGGTGGGGATGTTATCTACGGTGATGCCTAAGAGTATGGCGTCGTGGGCATCGAACATATCCCGGACAATATTGTATCCCGGCCACTGGTCGGAACAGACAGGGGTCCAGGCGGCGGGCACAAAGGACAGGACGACATTTTTCTTGCCCCGATACTGGCTGAGGGCGATTTTCCCCCCTGCTATGGCGGGCAGGGTGAAATCCGGGGCTCTCTGTCCTACTTTTACTTTCACCTTGCTATCTATAGGCTTCAGCACGCCGGGATTGTAAATGTTATCCTTATAGGCATCGGAAAGAGCGAAGACCGGCTGGGCTAGGAAAAGGGCAAGCAGGACACCGCCGAACGACAACATTATTGCATCGAAACTGGTTTTTTTGATCTTCATGGTTTTGTTTCCTCCTTCTCCTTATTTGATTCCAGACAGGCGGACCATCGCCGCCAGAAAGGCATCCACATCGCCGAATTCACCCAATTTTGAGTAAAATATACGATGAGACCCATCGGGATTGATTTTTACCCCGATAAAGTACGGCGTCCGCGGCTCACCTAACTTCTGGTGGATTTTAAAATCCCCGTCGGAATAGAGAGGAAAGCGGACATTGTATTTCTTTCGGAAGATATCCACTTCATAAGCAGAGTTTCCCACCCCAATACCAACGAGTCTTATCTTACTTTTCAAGTTCGGACTTGCCTGAATCTTATCATAGAGCTTATTGACGTTGGGCGCCTCTTTCTGACAATAGGGGCAGTACATGCTGAAAATCTCAATAATGACAACGCCATCATTTGGTTTCGGCAAGCTGAAATTAGGGCTCAAATCGGGAAGGACGCCCCCGACTGCCGGGAGAGGCGCCGTCCAGCCCATCGATCCGCCCAAGAGAATCATGAGCATCAGCATTATCGAGGTTCCGTATTTTATTTTAATCATTTTCCTTCCTCCTCTTTTCAGATTTCCTAAAGTCAAGTTATTCCATTAACTCTGACGGTCCATATTAAACACTCTTTCGTGATTGGCAAGCATAAATCCTAATCTGTACAGATAAAAAAAGGGACCTGCTCATTCCGAACAGGTCCCTTGATGTTTCAGATCTTCATTATTTACCCGTTAGTGATGCGCCTTTACCGCCGGTTTTTCTTCCCCATAGACAATCAGCGTCCCGTGCTCTTCCATCTCTTTCAGCCACTTGGGATGCTGCTTCTTCAACCACGCCCGGCTCACCCAGCCCGTCAGCATGGCGTCCAACGATCCCGGAGAACCGATCGTTCCCAGGTACAAATGAACGAAGAAGAAGGCGAAGATTACTACAAATCCCAAGGCGTGCAGCACAAACATCAACCGCACGATCGTCGGGGGAAAGCTCAGGGGGAACCACATCATCAGCCCTGTCAGGAACATGATGACGCCAAATCCCGCGACGGCCAAAAAGAACATCTTCTGGCCCGGATTGTACTTGCCCACTTCAGGAGGATTGTCCACATGCCAGAGGTAACCACCAGCACATCTGATCCATTCCAGGTCCTCGGGCATGGAAAATATCCCCGCCTCCTTCCACCACATGCGGATGGTGAAGTACAGGGCTACGCCAAAGAAGACGCCCGTGAAGTTATGAACGTACTTCAGGGACTTGAGGCCTCCCATCAGGCCGCCAATGAAGTTAAAGGACTGATACATCATCCCCAACCCGGTGATGCACAAAGCTATGCAGGACAGGGCCAGACTCCAGTGGACGATCCTCTCAAAACCGTCTGTTGCTTGAATTAATCCCTTTCTCATGGCTTATTCACCTCCCTTTTCTTCTTTGCCGGGCTCATCGGGCAGCTTTGGTCCATGCAGGATGTAATGGAGGAACGACCCCGCCAACACGCCGCCCGCGGCTAGCAAAGCCAGCGGCTTCAGCATGTCCTTCCAGACAATGACCGAGAACGGAACACTGGGTTTATCGGGCAGAGAATCGTAAACTCTGGGTTTTTCCTGAAGAACGTAAATGACATGAGTTCCGCCGACGAACTTGTCGCCATAGACGCTGGCATCGCCCCCCAACTCCTTGGCCCGGACATATGCCTTTTTGATCATGGCGTTCTTATCGCCGAAGGTAACGGCCCCCGTGGGGCAGGCCTTGGCGCAGGCGGGGATCAAATCCGCCTCGAGACGGCTCAGGCACAGATCGCATTTATAGATCTTGTCCGTGACCCGGTCGTATTTGGGAATGTTAAAAGGACATGCGGAAACGCATTCCTTACAGCCGATACAGAGACTGTTAGTGACGGCCACCGTGCCGAAGTCTGTATAGTGGAGCGCCCCGCTAGGGCAAACCTTTACACAGGCCGCATTGGTGCAGTGCATGCAACCGTCTTTTCTGAAGAGCCACTTGACTTTGTCTTTCTCGGCAATTTCCTGGAACCGGATCAGCGTCCATGTATTCGACTGCAGGTCGGGCGGATTCTGATAGGTTCCATAATTCTCGGTCTGTTTTGCCGGCTGCTGATTCCACTGTTTACAAGCCAATTGGCAGCTCCGGCAACCCGTACATTTCGAAACATCGATTAGTTTTGTTTTTTCAGCCATAATCTCTCACCCCCTCACTTCTTGATCACATTGACCATGAAGGCCTTGCTCTCAGGAATCATGGTATTGGCGTCGCCAATAG
>JALNVY010000282.1 GCA_023231165.1 Syntrophales bacterium
ATTTTCATAAGGATTACCGTTCCTTTATCTTGCAAGATCCGCCGAATATGGTCGAGATCCTCCACCGCCGGAATGATTGTCACTCCGTCTCGGCCCTCGCCAACGGGAAAGGTGCAGAGGGATGCGGCAGCGCTGAAGGCCGTCACCCCCGGGACGGAGACGATTCGGGCGGCGGGCCGGAGCTGACGCAGTTCCCGGACCAGGTAAATAAACGTCGAATACAGAAAAGGATCGCCCAGAGTGATAAAGCAGGCGTCTGCCCCTTCCCGAAGTATATCGTTTATTTCCTTTGCGTTTTTTCGCCAATGGGCGGACAGCTCTTCTTCATTGGCGGACATGGGAAAGACAAGTTCATGAATCTCCGCCTGCTCCCGCAGATAATTCTTCGCAATGGAGAGGGCCAGACTGTTCGCCTCCGTCCGGGCCTTGGGAACGAAGACATGGCGGCATTCCCCGAGGAGAGAAGCCCCCTTCACCGTCATCAATCCCGGATCTCCGGGACCGACGCCGATCCCGTATAATGTGCCGAATTCAATTTTATCGCTCACTTATTTACACTCCGTCGCGTAAATACATCCCACCTATCATAAGCAGTCCCTGCGAATCAGCAGAAACACCGTCAATGAAGACAGCGCTGAATCATCCAGATCCTCCGGCGTCACCTCGCTTATTCTTTCCCCGGGAAGGGAAAGATTCTCACAGCAGAAGAGCCGGTAATCGTCTCCCCACCGCCGGCAGCATGACTGAACCCAGGCGGAGGCTTCCTGCCTACCCCCCAGGATGGCAAGCTTTTTTACCTTTCCCGAATCATCGAGGTCGTATTCCGGGTTCTTACCGTGGGCGTCAATGATCTTTGCATCCGTCCAGTCGAGGCCAAGGCGGGCAAAGGCTACCTGTACGGAGCTGATTCCCGGAATCAGGAAACACGCATCTCTCCCGAAGCGCTTGATGACGGGCTGGGCCAGGCTTGAGATGCCGGGGTCCCCCGTCACCAGGACGACAACCTGTTGCCGCTGCCAGCGATTTTCAATAATTATCAAAATCCCTTCAATATCGGCGCCTACAGGTATTTTTTCAGCGTCAGTCAGGGGGAAAAGATCAAGGAGCCTTTGGGCCCCTACCAGCACCGCCGCCCCCGCCACCTCCCTGTGGACGGCCAGCGTCAGATAATCGGGGGAACCGGGGCCACAGCCGCAAACAATTATTTTCACTTTTCACCCCGTCCGGCCTGGCCGGGAGCAAAAAACTGGTTCATTCGGTTCATGTGTACATCCTGATTTGGGAAGAAATATCGCTTCATGACGGCACTTTCTTTCATCTACGAGTCCACACTTGCATGAATAGTAAAAGATTAATGATAACCGCTTGAAAGTCTTTATTAGAGCCCCTTGTGATTACATTTCAAAGCACTTTCTTTCCTCGGCCAAATGATCTATTTTGCGGATCGCACAGGGAGGACCCGTTCTAGAGTAATCGCTTTTGAATCTGAAAAATTCTTAATACCATATTGGAAATGGAAATAAGCTTTCTCTGAACCCTTTGTTTCTGATGCATGGTACCAGGTACAAGAAAGATGGATTAAATCTGTTGCAATATGAATTGAATAAGGATGAAAGCATACTGCTGGCTTTGATTTATCAACATCATACAAAGTGTTTAACTCATCCTGCGTCGGCATGCGCCAGTCCGTGTAACCGCCAGCTCGGAAATACTTGCAATAGTTATTAGCGTCCTCCCAGCCTATATCACTCCCATTATCCTCATCCGCCCACATTAGACCAGTTTTCTTGTCCGTTACGGTTCCGTTTCCATTGGCAAAGAACCGCTCTGTCTCTTTACGAACAGAAGCTACAGAACGCACCGGGAGAGCCCGCGAGATAAGGCCTATGGACTGGGGATGCCAGTACCGGTTGCCAGTGACAAAATCGAAGATGGCAGCTTCGGAACTGCGGGTCTCCGACGCCCAGGGACAACAACAGGTTAAATGAATCATTCCCGTTAAATGGTAATTTCCCATACAAATGTTCGACGGCGGATGATGTTTGATTTTTGTGCTGCTATCATACAACCCTACCAATTCATCTTGCGTCGGCATACGCCAGTCTGTGTAACCTCCCCTACGATATTTCTCGCAATAACTCTTCGCGTCCTCCCAGCCTATATCACCCCCATTATCCTTTGCCGCCCACATCAAGTTTGACTTGGTGTCAAGAACCGTTCCATTGTCGTATGTGATGAACCTTCCATCCCGGCCGATTTCCTTCGCGGCAGATGGAGCAGGCGTCGTCGCTATGGCCAGTTGTTTCTTCTCATCTTCAAGCTTCCGTCTCTCGGCCCCTTCATCAACGACTGGGGCAACAGCGGGGGCGGGAGCCTCTGCTGCGATTCCCGGACGGAAGTAGAATTCGCCCTTCAGGGAGGAAAGCTCCCACGGCGTCTGTTTGAACGGGGATAGCTCGCTGCGCACCTCCTTGAATACCCTCTCGATCGGCAAGCCCGGCCTGGATATGTTCCTTAAAAGTGCTGCCGTATAGGGACTGTTTTTCCCCTCACCATCCTTGGCCGTTTGCCCTGGCCCTGTTGCATAAGAAATGAAAGTCCCTTCGGGAGCGGAGGAAATGATGGCCAGGCCACGGCTGCTGCTGCGCATACTGCGGGCATAGGGATTGTCCCGGCAGGCATCGAGCAGGACTATGTTCAGTCCGTTGTTGGCCTCCGCCATCTCGTCGAGAACCTTCTCGGCACTGACGGTATGATGCTTTACATCCGACTCCTTGTTGATCTTCGCACCGATCGGGATCAGATAATTCACTCCACTAACCTGAACGCCATGGCCTGCATAGTAGAAGAGCCCTACACCACCCTTTCGGAGACGCTTGCCGAACTCCTCCACGGCTTCTTCCATCTCTTGGTGACGGACATTCTTCTTCAGGATCACCTCGAAGCCGAGGCGCTTGAGGGCCACGGCCATGTCCGTGGCATCGTTGACGGGGTTCTTCAGGGGGCTGGAACTGTAATTACTATTGCCGATGACCAGGGCGGTGCGGCGTTCTGTTGCTGCCAGTAGTGAAGATGGATTAAGCAGGGTGAATATCGTCAGGATAATGAAGATTCTCATAGGCACGGCTTGCATAGAAATACCCTTCCTATTTAACAAATCGGCATTTCTTATACCGCAACCATCACCAAATGGCAATTAGATGTTAAGGGTTCCCGAATGAAAGTGTGCATTAGTGGG
>JALNVY010000283.1 GCA_023231165.1 Syntrophales bacterium
AGATTTTATTCATATTCGACTCCTATTCCGTAGCCGGATTAATTTTCCCATTCTAAATCAAAGATGAAAGCAAGGCGGCAAGGAAGAGGCGACGTAGGCGTATATGGAAATACGTCGAGGAGCCGATGACGAAGCCAACGAAGATAGCGCTTTGATTTAGAATGGGAATCAAGCATCCTTTACCGCCCGGGCCAAGGTCAGCACGCCGACCTGGGCCGCACCGCTATTCAACAAGACACGGGTGCACTCGGCGAGGGTGCTTCCCGTTGTGTAAACGTCATCAATCAATAAAACACGCTGCTTCCTGACCCTTTCTTTATCGGCAACGCCGAAGGCCCCCTTGATATTGGCTTGACGCTCTTTGCGTCCCATCGTCGTCTGGGGCGGCGTGTCTCTTTCGCGCCGAAGCGTGACAAAATCCAGGGGAATGGCATACCGTGCGGAAAGTACTTTTGCCAGCAGCAGCGACTGGTTGAATCCCCGTTCCCGCAAGCGCCGGATGTGGAGCGGAACCGGCATGATCATCGTATAGCCCTGCATGTCCATGCCGGCATAGGAATCACCGGTCATCATCCTTCCCAGGCCGGTTGCCATCCCGGTTTTGTTTTTATATTTGAAAGCATGGATAGCCTCAAGCAGAATGCCGTCAAAGGCGGCGACGGATCGGGCGACGGCGAAAGGTTTGGGGGCCGTCAGACAGTCTCCGCACAGATGGTCCGATCCTGCTGAATTGGGAAAGGGGGCACCGCAGGCTGGACAGAGAGGAGTGTGGATATATTGAATCTTCTCTTCACAGACCGTGCAGAAAAGATCGTTGGTCAATTTTTCTGCAACTGTCCGGCAGGACTGGCAACGGGGAGGAAACAGTACATCGGCCAAATCCCGGAACACTTCCTTCAACACGTCACAAGCCCTCGGTAAGTTCCTCAATCAGGGAGGCATCGTCGGAGATGAACATCTTGGGGGCATCCGCCCAGAGGCGCTCGATATCGTAAAATTCCCGGAGTGGTTCCAAAAAAACATGAATGACGACATCATCGTAATCCATGAGGGCCCACCTCCCATGCTTTTCTCCTTCAATGCCGAGGGGGGCCATGCCGACCTTTTTCAGGCTCTCCTCGATGGAGGAGCACAGGGCCTTGACCTGGCGGTCCGAGGCGCCGCTACAGATGAGAAAATAATCAGTAAAAGATGATATTTCCGCAACTTTTATGACCACAAGATTATGGGCTTTCCGGGTCAAGGCGGCATTTATGCAACATAACACCCTTTCTTTCGCGTCCATGGGTGGTGGGGCGATGGCCTCACTATTGGCGGTTTTGAATAGGCTTGCAGAGATGGTTGAAGGTCCCCCTTTCTTGATAAATCGTAATAACCTGTTGTTTTCAGTAACAGATTAAGTTTTGGTTGTCAATATGAAATGTATTTTTTTCCATTGTCTTAAGCCGGTCTCATGTGCTAAAAATCCTCTGTCTTTCAGGGGTTCCCCTCACAACCTTCAGGAGGAGGCATGGAGAAGATTGCATTATTCCCGATATTGAAAAAAGTTCAAGTCCACATCCCTTTTCATTTTCTCTACGAGCAGTATCTTCCCAGGGTCCTGCAATACGGAATGAATCCGGAAATCAGCTTTAACAGCGATACCCTGGACACCTATCGCGAGGCTGATTACCGCCATGTTGCCGACAAACTCAGGGACGCCGGCCTGAGGGTTACCTTTCATGCCCCCTTTATGGACCTGCGACCCGGGGCTATCGATCCCCGGATCCGCCGTGTCTCCGAGGAGCGGATCATGCAGGTATTGGCCCTTGCCGACTACTTTCGGCCGGCTTCCATCGTTTGCCATCCCTCCTTTGACGACCGGTATTATGTTTCCACGGAGGACCAGTGGCTGGAAAACAGTCTCCGTACCTGGGGCGCCCTGCTGTCTCGCGCCGGAGATATCCCGGCGCTGTTAGTCCTGGAAAATGTCTATGAGAAAGGCCCGCGCCAACTGCACCGGCTCCTGACATCCCTTTCATCGCCTCATTGCGGATTTTGTTTCGATACCGGCCATTTCAACGTGTTTGCCCGGGAATCGCTTACCGACTGGATTGATAAAATGGCTCCCTTTCTCAGGCAGGTACATATCCATGACAATCATGGTCAGGCCGACGAACATCTCCCGGTGGGGGACGGAAGCTTTCCCTTTGGGAAGTTTTCCCGGATGCTGAGGGAGAAAGGCCTTTGCCCTATCGTCACTATCGAAGCCCATAATGAAAAAAACCTCGTGAAATCAATTGAAAATATGCAGAATCTGGACTTCCAAGGGGAGGGATTTCCTTGCTGATCTATATTCTAAAGCGCATCGGCTTTATGGTCCCCATGCTGGTCGGGATTACGATAATCTGTTTTGCCGTCATGCATCTGGCCCCCGGTTCCCCGACGGACCTTCAGACTCAGATGAATCCCCGGGCGTCAGCGGAACTGAAGGAGCGCCTGCGGGCTATGTACGATCTGGACAAGCCTCTCCATGTCCAATACGGATTGTGGGTGCAGCGCCTGATGGTCATGGATCTTGGCAAATCATTTGCCACCGATCGCCGTCCCGTGGCGGACAAGATCATGGAGCGTCTGCCCATTACCATTATTCTGAATATTCTCTCCATGCTCCTGATTTTGGCGGTGGCCATACCACTGGGGGTGCTCTCGGCGGTCCATCAGGATTCCTGGTTTGATAGGATCGTCAGTGTCTTTGTCTTTATCGGTTTTGCCATTCCGACCTTCTGGCTGGCCCTGCTCCTGATGATCTTCTTCGGGGTGGATCTGGGCTGGCTTCCCATATCGGGAATCCGGTCCCTGAACCATGAGTATCTTGCTCCGGGGGCCGCTTGCTGGGATCTTGTCAAGCACCTGATCCTGCCCGTAGGGATATCCGCCTTCGGAGGCTTGGCCGGCCTGTCCCGATACATGCGGGCCAATATGCTGGAGGTTATTCGCCAGGATTACATTATGACGGCGCGGGCCAAGGGGTTGAGCGAGTTTCAGGTCGTCTATAACCACGCCCTCCGCAACGCCTTGCTACCGGTCATCACTATTCTCGGTCTTTCGATTCCCGGGCTTATCGGCGGCAGTGTCATCTTCGAGACGATATTCGCTATTCCCGGCATGGGGCAGCTTTTTTACATGTCCGTAATGGCCAGGGATTATCCAACCATCATGGGGATTTTGTTCATCGGCGCTGTCCTGACCCTCCTG
>JALNVY010000284.1 GCA_023231165.1 Syntrophales bacterium
CCCTTTTTTACCTGAAACATAACCTCGATCTCTCCCCTTTTTGGGCAGGACAGGAGTATAGATGAATTTTCTTACCAGAAACCCCTCTCCATGCAATTTTCAATAAACGCCAAGGATTTGTTTTGCCCCTCTTGGAAGGATTTATGGAGCTGCTTGCCCACATCAGGGTACAAAGGGCACTCACTTAGTTTAGATACTGGGACCCAGACGATATCCAGAGAGTGGGTATGATCGGGTCTGACTTTTGGAATGCCATGGACCTCGGTGGCTAAAAAAATGATGTGCAGCGTCTGCGGGTGCCTTTTTGTACCTGGCGCCTCCCCGATCAGAATGATATCGCCGACTTCTACTTTTACCCCCAGTTCGTTCTTCCATTCGCTTTTGACAGCTTCCTGCAGTGGTACATCCCTGTCCACGCCCCCGCCCGGAAGGGCGAAGACTTCTTTCCCTCCATAGAGGTACTTCATACAGAGGATCTCGTTGGCTTGCTCAAAGACTGCGGATACCCGGACTCTCATCGTTCCTCCTTTGGTTTAAATAAACTGTCGCTTACTTTTGCTCTGTAGAGCATCCTGCACATAACAAACAATAGTAGGATTGATGACTGATATTACAAGGAATAACACAGAAATGCAAACGATCTTTATCTGTCTTTCAGGGCAGGGCGATCTTCAGGGTGCCCCCTCTGCCAAGAATGTCATGAAGATGGATATAACCACTAAGTGTATTCTCACCATTGGCAACCACTAGGGTGGTGATTTCGTCGCGTTGCATCGACTCGATGGTCTGGGCGAGGGATGTGTTTTCATCGATTGTCTTGGGATTGCCGGTCATGACTTCATCAACGATTTTATCATGAAAGGAGACGCCTCGTTTGACCAGGCGACGGAGATCACCATCGGTAAAAATCCCCAAGAGGTTTTTTTTTCTGTCTGTCACCAGGACAAAGCCTTTGTTATTAGTGTCCATTTCTTCGATAGCTCTGGTCACCGTCACGCCCGTAAGAACCTTTGGGGTTTGCGCGTAGCTGATCATTACCTCCTTGACCTTTGCCCGCAGACGCATTCCGAGGTTGCCGCCGGGATGAAACCTGTAGAAGTCTTTTTCGTTGAACTTCCGTTTTTCTATCAGGGCTACGGCCAGGGCATCGCCCATGGCGAGGGCAGCGGTCGAGCTTGAAGTCGGGGCCAGGCCGAAAGGGCAGGCCTCCCTTTCCACGCCGACATCGATGACGAGATTGCAGGAGCGGGCAAGGGAGGAATTCGTATTGCCGGTCAAGGCAATCAGGGTCGCCCCGATTTCGCGTACGCTCGTTACGATGAGATTTAGTTCATAGGTTTCGCCGCTGTTGGAGATGGCCAGGACAATGTCATTTTTCGTCACAATCCCGAGATCTCCGTGCATTCCTTCGACGGGATGAAGAAAAATGGCCTGCGTCCCCGTGCTGGTCAGGGTGGCGACGATTTTCTTCCCGATCAGGCCGGACTTTCCTATGCCGGTGACAATGACCCGACCATTGGATTTGTAGATCGTATCCACCGCTTTGGTGAAATTGCCGTTCAATTTACCAATGAGACCGGAGATACTCTCCGCTTCGATTTTCAGGACATCCTTCGCAAGTTGGATGGATAAATCCTTTTTCATTACCATCATTACTCCTTTATCATGGTGAACTGGGATGGCGACGCTATCAGAATTTATTTTTTCTGACAAGGAAGTTTTTATCTGTCTGCCGGGTTTTCATTGACAGCGGGAAACTACGCATCTATATTTGACTCTCAAGGAGGCGTGATGGCAGAAAATAGATTTCCCTGGTCCCGGCTCATCGGTGGTGTCCTGATTACCCTGTTTCTAGTTCTCCTAGCTTTCCGTATGGATATTTTTACCCTGCCGGAAGCGGGGAACAGACAGTTGGAAAAGACCGCCATCATGACGCGGGAGGCCAAAGACACCTGGATGAATGTTTACCAGCAGGACCGTAAAATCGGCTATACCCATCGCACCTTTTCCCGCCGGGAGCAGGGCTTCGGATTAAGGGAAGAAGTATTTATGCGGATTCAGACCATGGGCGTCGTCCAGGGCATTTCTCTAAAGACCGAGGGCGACCTGAATCAGGATATGACCTTGGCCGCTTTTGACTTTGATCTGACATCCAACCTTTTTAGTTTTCATGTCCGGGGAAAGGTCGATGGCAACCGGATGTCCATTATTACGAAGGTCGCGGGAGACGAACGGCGTTATGAGTTGCCCCTGAAAGAGCAGGTTCAACTTTCCCAGGGCGTATTTGCCAGAGCTCTCCATGCGGATCTGAAACCGGGGCAGGTGATCACCGTATCCGTATTTGATCCCATGACGATGGGTTCGCGGCCGGTGCGCCTTTCTTTTTCCGGGGAGGAAGCGCTTACGATCATGGGACGCCATCAGATATTGAAAAAGTATGCAGTCGATTTCATGGGGACCCGCCAATATGCCTGGCTCGATCAGGAAGGTGAAGTGGTTCGGGAGGAGGCCACTATGGGGATGGCCCTGGAGAAAACAACAAGGGAAGATGCCCTTGCCGGTCTCGCCGCAAGTGGCTCGGCAGATCTTACCGACCTGGCCTCCGTCGATGCCCGGGTCCAGATTCCCGATCCGGCAGGATTGCAGGTGCTCAAGGTGAAACTCTCCAATATCGATGCCGGCGCCCTGATGCTTGGCGGGGGCAGACAAACCTATGCCCGGGATCTGTTAACCGTCAGCAAGGAGGTTCATGGGAAGGTCGGCGGGTCCCTGAAAAACCGTGGGACCTACCTTGCTTCGACGCCTTTCATTCAGGCGTCAAATCCCGCCATCCGCGCCCAGGCCGGGGCGATTGTTTCCGGAGATGATGGAGATGAGCAAAAGGCGCGCAAGATTGTGGCATGGGTATTCAAAAATATCGAAAAACGCCCGGTCCTGTCGGTTTCCAATGCCGTGGAGACCCTGAAGAACCGCGTCGGCGACTGCACGGAACACGCGGTTCTGGTAGCCGCTCTTGGCAGAGCGGCAGGTATTCCGACCCTCGTCGAAACGGGCCTGGTCTATCAGCGGGGGCGGTTTTACTACCATGCATGGAACGCCTTCTGGCTGGATAAATGGGGAGGTTGGGTTACGGCCGACGCCGTGATGAATCAGCTTCCCGCTGACGTGACCCATCTGCGTTTCGTGAGGGGAGAGGTGGAAACGCAACTTGACCTCATGGGGGTGGTGGGAAAA
>JALNVY010000285.1 GCA_023231165.1 Syntrophales bacterium
ACCGGAAACCAGAACGCCGTCGGCTCCCGTCTGCAGGGCTTTCACGATGTAAAAAGGGTTGATCCTTCCCGTGCAGGGAACGCGAATAATGCGCACATTCGGCGGATACTGAATCCTGCTGATGCCGGCCAGATCTGCTCCCGCGTAAGTACACCAGTTGCAGACGATGGCAACTATTTTGGGTACCCATTCTTTGCTTGCTAAATTTTCAGCCATATATTCTCCTCCCCGTGGCAATGCTGCTTTATCGGCCGTTTACCTTAGTTTATATATTATATATCTGTTCCAGTTCTTCTTCGTTGGTGTAACCGTTGAGATCAACGGCGTTCATCCGGCACGAGGCCGTGCAAACCCCGCAACCCTTGCAGAGCACGGTGTTCACTTCCGCGCAGGCTTCCGCAATGTTCACGGAGATGGCGCTGAAGGGACAGTTCTCTTCGCAGAGGCCGCAGGCCGCGCATCTTTCCTTGTTTACATAGGCGGTTTTGCCTTCCGCTTCGATAAAATCCTTCGTCAGGATGGTGCAGGCCCGGGAGACCGCCGCGTTGGCCTGGACGATGGAATCATCACTGAGCTTCGGCGCGTGGGACATGCCGCACATAAACACGCCGTCGGTGGCAAAATCCACGGGGCGCAACTTCACGTGGGCCTCGAGGAAGAAACCGTCCTGGTTCGTCGGGACCTTGAGCATTTGACCGATCTCGGCATTGTCCGGGTTGGGCACCGTGCCGACGCTTAGCGCCAGAAGGTCGGTCTTGAATTCCACCGGGGCATTCATGATGGGATCGAAAATCCGGATGGAAACCTTGTCTCCTGCCTGAACGACCTCGGGCTTCCGGTCTTCTTCATAGCGGATGAACCGGACGTTCAATTCTCTGGCCTGCTTGTAGAAATCTTCCTTGAGACCAAAGGTACGGATGTCGCGATAGATGATGGTAACCTCCTTGGCAGGATCCATCTCTTTGAGTTTCAGGGCGTTCTTGATGGCCTCGGAACAGCAGTAACGGCTGCAGTACGGCCGCTCGGGTATCCGGGAGCCCACACACTGGATCATGGTTACGGAATTGGCCTTGGCAGCCCGGTCGTCCTTTTCGGCAATCAGTTTCTCCAGTTCCCGCTGGGTGACGACCTGGGAAGACTGGCCGTGGAGATATTCCTTCGTATCGAATTCATAACCGCCGGCGGCGACGATGACGACGCCGTGCTCGAATTGTTCGTCCCCGTCCTTCGTCGTAATGGTTGTTTTATAATTGCCGATGAAGCCCTCGATCTTCTTGATCGTCGCTGCGGTATAGGCGTGGATGAGTTTGCTGGCCTTCACTCTCTCCAGGAGGCCGGCAAGATGCTTGCGCGTATCCAGACCTTCGAGGGTATAGTAGAGGTTGCGGTAATTGCCGCCCATTACGGGGGCTTTCTCCACAATGTATGATTCATACCCCTGATCCGCCAGGGACAGGGCCGCCGTGATGCCGGCGAGACCGCCGCCGATGATCATGGTGGCATGGTTGACCGTCAGTTGACCCGGTTTCAGCGGTTTGAGGAACTGGGCCTTGGCGATGGCCATGCGGACGAGATCCTTGGCCTTTTCGGTGGCCTCGACGGGCTCGTGCATATGCACCCAGGAATCCTGGTCCCGGATATTGGCCATCTCGAAGAGATAGCGGTTTAGCCCCGCCTTCTCGCAGTTTTCCTGGAAAAGGCCTTCGTGGGTCCGGGGGGAACAGGAGGCGACCACGACGCGGGTCAGGTTCTGTTCCCTAATCACCTCGCCCATCTTCACCGCCGTATCCTGGGAACAGGTAAAGAGGTTGTCCGTGGCAAAGACGACATTGGGCAGTGTTTTGCAATATTCGACCACTTCGGGGACATTGACGACGCCGCCGATATTGATGCCGCAGTGACAGACAAAGACACCGGTCCGCGGACCGAGGCCCCGAAGGTCCGACTCGAGAGGCAAGTCTTCTTCTTTGGTCATCGTCCCCCGCCGTGTCGCCAGGATACCCGAGGCGCAAGCGGCGGCGCTGCTGGCCTCCATAACGGTCTCGGGGATATCCTTGGGTCCGCCGAAGGCGCCGCAGACAAAGACGCCGTCCCGGGAGGTCTCGACGGGATTCTCCAATGCTGTCTTGCAGAAGCCGTGTTCCTCAAGGTCGATGCCCAGCGCCCCTGCCAGTTTGCCGGCTTCCTTGGGCGGGCAAAGTCCTACGGAAAGGACCACCATGTCGAATTCTTCCTCGATGAGACTTCCGTCTTCCTGGACGTATTTAAGCAACAGGTTCTTCGATTGCTGTAGTTCTTTAATGGTCGAGGGCATGGAGCGGACATACCGGATGCCGTATTCGTCCTTCGCCCGGTTGACAAAGCGGTCGAAGTCCTTGCCGTGGGCGCGGATATCCATGAAGAAAATGGTCGGTTCCAACCCCTTGGCGTGTTCCTTGCCGATGATGGCCTCCTTGGTGGCATACATGCAGCACACGGAGGAACACCAACTGTTGCCGCAGGAGGTGTCCCGGGAACCGACGCACTGGATGAAGGCAAGCTTTTTCGGCTCCTTGCCGTCGCTGATCCGCTGGACATGACCGAAATAGGGACCTGATGCGGACAGGATGCGCTCGAACTGGATACTGGTGACAACGTTCTTATATTGACCGTAACCGTATTCGCCGCGAATACTGGCGTCAAAGACCTCAAAACCGGGGGCGGCAATGACGGCCCCGACTTCGATGGTTTCTTCCGAGAAGGTTTCGTCATGAATGATGGCCTTGGCGATACAGGCATCGACGCACTGGTAGCACTCGGAACAGATCCCGCAGGCCAGACAGCGCTTCGCCTCGGCCACGGCTTCCGCCTCGCTGAACCCGACGCCGACTTCCTGGAAGTTCGTCCGCCGCGTTTCCGGCTTCAGGTGGGGATATTTAACCCTTGCAACCTTTTCGACCTTGGAAACGTCTGCTTTATCCGCCAGGTCTTTGGTCCAGTCTTTCTCCCGTCCGGCCTTCACATCCACGCCCTGCAGATAGCGGTCGATGGAAACCGCCGCTTCCTTTCCGGCAAAGACAGCCTTGACGACGGTCTGGGGACCCGTTACGACATCGCCGCCGGCGAAGACGCCGGGGACGTTCGAGGCGAAGGTTACCGGATCGACGTCGAAGTTTTTCCACTTATTGATGGCGATGCCGCTCTCTTTGGGAACGAAATCGAGATC
>JALNVY010000286.1 GCA_023231165.1 Syntrophales bacterium
GCAGATGCGGTGGATGCCTGTTTGCGGCTGTTCAATGAGAAGGACTATAAATTAGAATGATATTTTACATATAACTACTTCTAATCATTTTGTTATCTGAGATCAACCAAATACTTTCTTTCGAACGGTATTCAATAAGCTCGGGATGATCCTGCCGGAGACAAAAGAACCAGATTAGTTTACCTCCCTTCAAACTATACCTCAATATATTGAAATTCCGCCAAATATTGAGGCTAAACGGACCATTTCATACTTTTCGGCTGTTCTCTTCTATTAGCCTAATCCGCTGTTATTAAGGGATAAATCATAAATTGTCATTTTCTGTCAGTTATTGGCAGGCTATTTGCATTTTTCTGCTTTTATGACCCGGTTCATCCCGTTTAAAACCGAATTCTCAACGATTCTGTTTTTTGCCTACCTATGGGTGACGCTATGAAAGATAATGAGAAGACAAGAGAGCGACTCATTTACGAGCTAACGGAATTACGTTCGCAAAATGCCGCGCCGAAAAAATCAGAAAGTCCAGATAGATACAGGAGTCTGGTAGAAAACCTCAGAGATGTCATCTATGAATTGGACAGTCAGGGTGTGGTCCTTTACATCAGTCCGACCATCAGGGATCTACTTGGATACGACTCGACTGAAATCGTTGGGAAGAACTTTATCGAACTTGCACATAAAGATGATCTGAGTAGCCGGGCTGAATGGTTTTCTGAACTCCGCAAAGGTATAGAATCTCCATCTGAGTGTAGAATCATTGATAAATCCGGTGAGTACAAATGGGCGCAGGCGAGAGTCAGACCTATCATCGAAGACGGCCAGTTTAAGGGTGCCCGCGGAATACTCATAGACGTTACGGAACAGAAGCGTGCAGAGAAGATGCTACGCGAATCCGAAGAGAAATACCGCTGGGTGTTGGATAACATGGCGGACGTCATAACGGTCATGGACATGAATCTACGTTTTACCTATGTCAGCCCCTCCATCATGCGGATGCGGGGATACACGGCTGAAGAGGCCATGGCGCAGACCTTAGAGCAGGTCATGACGCCTGACTCCCTGCAGATCACGGCCAAAGTATTTGAAGAAGAGTTGGCATTGGAAGCCAGCGGTACGGCAGATCCCGGCAGAAGCCGCATTTTGGTGGTGGAGGAATACAGAAAGGACGGTTCCATCATTTTGATGGAGAACCACCTGTCATTTATGCGGGACGACGCACAGAAGCCCCTGGGCATAATCTCATTGACCCATGACATCACCGACCGCAATCGAGCAGAGGAAGCTTTGAAAGAAAGCGAAAGCAAATATCGCATGCTGGCCGATAATATCAATGATGTCATTTTCATCTTGGATATGAATCTGAATTATACCTATGTCAGCCCTTCCATAAAAATATTAATGGGATATGAACCGGAAGAGTTGTTGGGACAATCGGTTATTGAGACAATGATACCCGCCTCCTCGGATCTGGTCACGAAGACAATATCCGAGCTCATAGAACTTGAAAAAAACGAGCCTCGTGAGATTCCCATATCCCGGACGGTTCAGGTGGAAATAAGGCGAAAAGATGGGACCACCGTTTGGGTGGAAGTGAAGGCTTCCTTTATCAGAGATGAAAATCAGCGAACGGCGGGCATTCTGGGAATAACCCGCGACATCACCGACCGCAAGAAATCCGAGGAAGATTTGCGGCTGAGCGAAGAGCGGTTTAGGCGCATCTTTGATGAAGGACCTTTCGGGATGGGTTTGGAAAATACGGACCGCACCATTATTGCAGTGAATAAAGTGTTATGTGATTTGCTGGGATATACGGAACAGGAACTTACCGGTCAAAACACAACAGATGTCGTCCATGAAGAAGACAGGGAAAAAAGCAGGGAATCATTAGGACAATTATTCGCAAACGGCACCCCCGTGCTTCGCTCGAAAATGCGGTATATCAGAAAGGATGGCACGATCTTGTCGGCCAATACTTCCATCTCTGCCATCCATAGTAAAGAAGGTAACGTGCTATACGGTCTGGCGATCATTGAGGATATGACGGAAAGCCAGCAGGCGGTAGAAAAGATGCACCTGCTGGCTTATTATGACAGTCTGACCGGGTTGACGAACCGCACATTTCATAAAGAACTCGTAATAAGATCAATCGAATATGCCCAGCGCCATAAAGAGATATTTGCCCTTATTTACATCGGATTGGATAATCTTCAGCGGATTAACGATACGCTTGGACATGGTATCGGAGATCTCCTGCTGAAAGCCGTTGCCGACAGGCTTACAAACTCTATGCGAAAAAGCGACCACATTGCCAGATCATCTGAAGGTGAAACAGCGGATCTTATATCCCGGGTGGGCGGAGACGAGTTTATCATATTGGCGTATGATATCACGCAGCCGCATTATGCTGCAAAAACGTCCCGTCGTTTACTCGAAGAATTATCCTCCCCCTATGATCTGAACGGTCGCGAGGTATTTATTACCGTCAGTATCGGCATCGCTCTGTATCCCGATGACGGAACGAATGTTGACAACCTCCTGAAAAACGCCGAAAAGGCCATGAGGCATACAAAAAAAGAAGGGAAAAACAACTTTCATTTTTACTCAAGTTCTATGCATACTTCTGTTTTGGAACTCCTGACGCTGGAAAACGATTTGCATAGAGCCCTGGAGCGTAACGAACTTTTGCTCTACTACCAGCCGAAAGTGGATGCGGCAACGAGAATGGTCAAGGGGATGGAAGCGCTGATCCGCTGGAAACATCCCGATAGAGGCATGATTCCGCCCATGCAGTTTATTCCCATGGCCGAAACAAGCGGCCTGATCATCCCCATCGGAGCGTTTGTCATACGCACCGTTTGTAAACAAATCAAAGCATGGCAGGAAGCCGGCTGCAAACAGATGAACATCGCTCTGAACGTGTCGGGTTACCAGTTTGATAAACAGAATCTGATTGAAATCTATAGGGATGCCTTACAGGATACCATGATTTCTCCGCAGTGCCTGGAGGTGGAAATAACGGAAAGCACTATTATGCGGAACCCGGAGAAGGCTATTCAGATCCTGACGGAACTAAAAGCGATGGGAATGGGGATTGCGATTGATGATTTCGGCACGGGATATTCATCCTTGAGCTATTTGAAACGGCTGCCGCTGGATTTTTTGAAGATAGATCAGTCTTTTGTCAAGGGCTTGGCGTCGGAC
>JALNVY010000287.1 GCA_023231165.1 Syntrophales bacterium
ACCGTGGCCAGGAGCATGAGCAAGAAAAACGGAAAAGCGGCTTTGGCGATCTTGAAGAGACTGTCGTTATTGAGGCCGCTGATGACGAAGAGGTTGAAGCCCACGGGCGGTGTGATCTGGGCGAGTTCGATCATGAGGACGAGATAGATGCCGAACCAGACGGTGTCGAATTTGGCCGCCTCGATGAGGGGGAGGACGAGAGGAGCCGTCATGACGATCATGGAGAAGCCGTCGATGAGGCAGCCAAGAATCAAATAAAGAACGGTCAGGATAATGATGAGGGTGTAGGGGGAGAGGCCCATCTCGATGACGTAGGTGGTCAGAGCCCGGGTAATACCAAGGAAGCCGAAGACGTTGGAAAGATAGGCAGCCCCCATGACGATGAGCATGATCATACAACTCGTCTTCACGGAACCGATCAGACTGATCTTGAAGACCTCCCAGGTGAGGCTCTTCGTCAGGGCGGCAAAAAAGAGCGCCCCCACGACGCCTACAGCCCCGGCCTCGGTCGGTGTCGCCCAGCCCATGTAGATGCTCCCCAGGACGGCCAGGATCATGAAGACGACCGGCGCGATGGCGGGGATGGCCTCCATCCGGTCCCGCCATGTATAGCGGTCGTCGCCCCGGGGGGCCAGGGTGGGGTTTATCAGGCAGCGGATGAGGATATAGGCGCTGAACATGCCGGCGATCATGAAGCCGGGGATGAAGCCGGCAATGAAGAGCTTTCCGATGCTCACATCCCCGATGATCCCGTAGACGAGCATGACCATGCTGGGAGGGATCATAAAGCCAAGGGTTCCCGCCCCGGCCAGGGAGCCGATGGAGAGGTCATAATCGTAATTACGTTTCGTCAGTTCCGGGACGGTGATCTTTCCGACCGTGGCCGTGGTGGCGGCGGAAGAGCCGCTGACGGCGGCAAAAAAGGTACAGGCCAGGATGTTGACATGGACGAGGCGGCCGGGGATGCCGTCCATCCAGGGAGACAAACCCTTGAAGAGGTTTTCCGAGATCTTGCTCCTAAAGAGGATTTCCCCCATCCAGATGAAGAAGGGCAGTGCCATCATGGAAGAACCATTGGTATTGTTCCAGGCGATATTGGCGAGAATGGAGCCGAAAGAGACGTCGCTGAAGAAGAAGAAACCGCCGATCCCGACGAGAAAAAGGGCAATGCCGATCCAGATCGAGCCGCCCATGAAGAGGATAAGCAGGCCGACAATCGTTGCCGCGACGTGTCCAAAATCCATTTTAAGTTAAATCCTTCCCATTCTTTTATCTTCCCAGTTCGTCCGTTTCCTCGTGAATACGGAGCCCCTCCGTACCGCCCCGGAGCATGGCCACGCCCTTGAGAAATTCGGCGAGAAACTGGAGGGTCATGAGGGCGGCCCCTAAGGGCATGGAAAACTGGGGAATGGCCAGATAGGTCTCCGAGACGTGCATCGATTTCGACCCGCTGACATAGGAATCCAGGAAAAATACGTAGGTGAACCAGGTGAGGGCGATACAGAAGATAAAACCGATGACGAAGCAGACCATGTTGAAGATGATCCGCACCCGTCCCTTGAGGAAATGGGGAAGCATCATCATCCGGATGTGGCCCCGCTCCCGGAGGGTGTAGGCAAGGCCGCAAAAGGTGAGCATGGCCATGAGGTAGCCGGCAAATTCGTCGCTAATGTAGAGGGTGCTCGAAAAGCCAGTCCTCCAGATGATCTCGGCGACGACAAGTACCAGGGCGACGACCGTCATGATCCCGGCCAGCCAGCCGCTGAGTCCCGAAAGGTTGTCGATAAAATTGATAATCTTTTTCATGGCTCTCAATATGAAAGGGACCCCGCAGAACTCGCTTCGGGGTCCCTTTCATATATCACTGGATATTCAACTTGTTAACTATCGTTTAACCTTCTTCTTGAATTCCGCGTAAATCTTCTGGGCATCGGCGGGTGCGCCTTTCAGCCACTCGGCGCGAATGCCTTCGGTGATCTTTTCCAGATCGGCAACAAGTTTCTTCGACGGGGCAACGGTCTGGATGCCGTTTTTGGTGCTGATGGCGACCATGTTGCCATCCCATTTCTTCACTCCCGCCCACATGCTCTTTTCCATCTCTTTGCCCGCCTTTACGAGGGCATCCTGCTGGGCTTTCGGGAGCTTATCAAAGGCCTTCTGGTTAACAGTGACCATATTGGTGGCGATGGTGATGTTCAGGGGTTCGAAGTATTTCAAGACTTCCCAGAATTTGGCGTCCACGGCAGTGGGGGATGAGGTCATGACGGAGTCGATGACGCCGGTCTGCAGCGACGTATAAACCTCGCTGAAGGGCAGAGCCAGCGGCGTAGCGCCGACGGCTTCCATAACGAGGGCGCCGTTCTTGTCATAGGTGCGGGTCTTGAGGCCCTTCAGTTCGGCCAAAGTGGTGATCTTCTTCTTTGTCCACAGTCCGGCGCCGGGCCAGGGGGCCGTATAAAGGATCTTCTGACCCCATTTCTGGGCGACCTTGTCGAAATAGGGACGGGAGATATCGAGCAGGAGATGGAGTTCATCGAAATTCCGGACCAGGAAGGGGAGGGTGACAATCTGAAGCAGCTTCTCATCCCCGGCAACCCCGCTGATAAGCATATCGGATACCGGAACGAGACCGTCGCGGACGACCTTCAGGAGTTCCGGACCCTTGTATCCGAGGGCGCCACCGGAGCTGACTACTATCTCCAGATCTCCCTTGGTTGCGGTTTTTACCTTTTTTGCGAAATCTTCCAGGCCGATGCTGTGGTTATTCTTGGGCGGCCATACGGAATTGGCATTCCAGGTGGTCTTGGCCAAGGTGGGTGTTACGATGAAAAACATAAAGACAGCAGATACCAATGAAACAGTCAATAACTTCTTCATACATCTCCTCCTTTTTTCAGTGTTTATGCGCCATAGACGCTGTTCATAGTATTAAATTGCGCGAACTATACGAAGATGAAAACGCTAAGTCAAGGTAAAAAAGATTTTCTAACCCGAATCACTGAACTGTCAACGACAATGGTATACGGAAAGGTGGTATATCGCCAACCCCAATAGATGATGTCGACGGGTTTTATTGCATATTTATTTCTGTTTCAATGATTCCAAGACCTTTTTCTGCATGGCGTCAAAATAATCGTCGGCTTCCTTAACGCTGGCAAAGAGTGTCATCCCGTGCAGCAGATTGGCTATCTTAAATACT
>JALNVY010000288.1 GCA_023231165.1 Syntrophales bacterium
CGCCGCCTTCGGGAATCTGGCCGCTGGCCGCATATTTGCCGAAGCCGGCCGGGTGTATATCTATTTGCGATGGCTGGTCCTTCGCCACGGTCCGGATAGAAGAGACGATCTGGAGCGCCGACGACTTGGGACGCCAGCCCACGGCGGCCAGGGCGCCGTGGCGGGTGGGGTTGACGACGACGTCGATGAGGTTGTCGTTGATCATCACCGGAGAACGGAGGAAGAGGGTTGCCCCGGGATTGATGATACTATAAACGCTGCTTGTCTTGAAAAGACGGTCGTCGATCACGATCTCTCCCTGAATGGCCCTGATACCGGAACGTAGCGCCTGCGTAGTGAGCTGGTTGAACCCCGCCCGGTGGTCCGGTTTCGTGAGGCTCGCCTGTATTCCCGTCCTGCCGTTGGTGTGATCGATGCCGGTATAGGCGATTCGCCCATCAGGCAGGGTCCTGCCCCCCATGGTGATGTCGCCGCTGGCGACGAGGATAAGATCTCCCCTGAGAGTTCCTTTGCCATCGATCTCCCCCCTCCTGTAGAGGGGTGTACGGAAACGATAATCGGGACCAAGCCGATCCAGGGCGGCGGCGGCTGTAAAAAGCTTGGTAACCGAGGCGGGGCTGAAAAGCTGTTCGGCATTGTATGCACACAAGGTCTGTCCCGTCTGGAGATCTTGCGCCATAATTCCCCACCGGGCGTAGCGATAACGGGGACCTTCGATGATTGCCCGGACCTCGGGGGGCAGGTTCGCTGCGGCCGCTGCAAGGAGTGGGGCGGCAAAGACCAGAACGATGATCAGGATGACGCCCAGGGCGGTCCAGAGGTTATGATTGTTTCGGGATAATCTTGTCTTCATGGTTTTCCGCGACCAGATCTTTCAAGAGCTTTTTCAGGATAGTTGCCGTTTCGCCATTATCGGTGACGACGCCGGACTGAAAATAGCGGATGATCCCCCTCTTATCGATAATCAGCAGATTGGTATCGTCGCATTTCATCCCGTAAGAAGTACCCATCTTGCCGTCCCAGTCGCCGTAAACGGTCATACCGACCCGCTTTGAATTTTCGATCAAACTTTTCTTCCAGAGACCCTTGAATGGCCAGGAGGCGCTGCTGCAGTCGAAGATGGGTACGCGCATTATCATCTGTTGGTCTTCCTTTTTCTGTTCCTTGTAAAAAGCGTTCAGAATCGTTTTCAAGGGTCTGCTTTTAGCGATGATATCCTTGGATTCGTAGAAGAGGACAACAACCTTGCCCCGGAGCATTTTTGCCTGCAGTACCTTGCCGTCTCCGGATTCAACCTGAAAGGGCGGCGCTTCCCTGCCGATCAGAAGGGGCGATGCCGCGGCCTGCAATGCTGAATAGATCATCAAGGAGAGAACAACGGTTAAAATGGAAACGACAATTTTCTTCATGTTTAATTCCTGCTCCTGACTTAAAGCTTTTGCGTAAATTCCCTCTCATGTCAATGGTAATTCCGCCCGGGGTGAAGAAGGGGTGAAAAAATGCTTGAAGGCAGAGTATTTTATTGACATACTGTATAGCATGATCAATCATGAAATCGTCTTCAACGATCTGCTCCTTGCCTTTCTGATTGTTTTTGTCCTCAGCGCCCTGGTCCGCTGGTGGCTGGGAGAAATCAATATCCGCCATGTGCAGCGCCACGGTCATACCGTTCCCGATGTCTTCCGGGGAGAAATCGATGGGGATATCCTAACCCGGATGAGCGACTACACCGTTGAATCGGCGCGATTCGGCCGCTGGGAGTCTCTCTTTGAAGACGCTCTGACCCTGGCGATCATCCTGACGGGCCTGCTTTCCTGGCTGGCGGTAGTTATCGGGTTTTTCGGCCTGTCCTTCATAGCATCCGGCCTCCTCTTTCTGGGGAGCCTAACCATGCTCAGCTCCGTTGCCGGGTTACCTCTCAGTTACTATCAAACCTTTATCATTGAAAAAAAATATGGTTTTAGCACCATTTCCCTGGGTCTATGGATCACGGATATCCTCAAAAGCCTTGTTATTTCTCTCATTCTGTTAGGATCGCTGCTGACGGCGCTGCTGGCCTTGATGGATTACAGTCCCCGGCGCTGGTGGTTCCTCGTGTGGCTGGTCTTTGCTTTTTTTCAGCTCCTGATGCTCTATCTGTATCCCGTTGTCATCGCCCCCCTCTTCAACAAATACGAAAAGATCAAAGATGAAGAACTCCGGGAGGCTATCGTGAGCCTCATGGCCCGGGTAGGTCTCAAGACGGAGGGGGTCTATCAGATGGACGCCGGCAAGAGGAGCCGCCACACCAATGCCTACTTTACGGGCTTGGGAAAAACCAAGCGCATCGTTCTTTACGACACCCTCCTGTCTTCTCACACCCACGAAGAAATCCTCTCCGTCCTTGCCCATGAGATCGGGCACTGGCAAAAAAGGCACGTCCTCAAACAATTGATATTCATGGAGGCGGCGTCTTTAGGGATTTTCTATCTCATTTTTCGGTTTGTAGACTGGCCGTACCTCTATCAGACCTTCGGCTTTTCGCAGAACCTGCCTTATGCCGGCCTGTTTCTCGCCTCTGCCCTCCTGGGGCCCCTGGGATTTTTCCTGACCCCCTTCGGGACGGTAATTATGAGACGTTTTGAGCGGGAAGCCGACGAATTTGCCTACGCCCTGACGGGAACCGTAGCGCCTCTGTGTAACGCCTTGAAACGCCTTGCAAAAGATAATCTGAGCAATCTCCATCCCCACCCCTTTTACGCCTGGTTTTATTACTCCCATCCTCCTCTTACCAAGCGGATTGCCTATCTTCGGGGGATGGAAAATAAAAATTCCTCTTGATTTTCATAACAGGATAAACATATTGGAAAAAAATGATGTAAGGAGTTTTGCGGATGCCGATTTATGAGTTTTATTGCCATAAATGTAACACTGTCTATAATTTTTTCTCAAAAACCGTGAATACACAAAAGGTTCCCAACTGCCCAAAGTGTAAAAGAATCAAGCTGAAACGGCAGATGTCCATCTTTGCGAAGATCAAGCACGACGGGGAAGAGGGAGCCGATGAAGCCGGGATGCCCCCTATCGATGAGGCAGCCATGGAGAAGGCCATGTCCATGCTGGCCAGTGAGGCGGATCACATCAATGAAGATGATCCCCGGCAGGCGGCCAATCTCATGCGGAAACTCACGGAAGCCACGGGAATGAACCTCGGTCCG
>JALNVY010000289.1 GCA_023231165.1 Syntrophales bacterium
ACCCGGGGAACGAAAGACCTCTATCTTCCCGTTCGCCACGGGGAAGGCAAATTCATCGTCCGGGATGAATCCATCCTGACGCGACTCCATAAGGAACATCGGATTGCCGTCCAATACAGCGGCTCCGATGACGGAACCCCGACGATGACCTACCCGGAAAATCCCAACGGCGCTATCGACGCCATCGCCGGCATCTGCAATAACACGGGCCGGATCTTCGGCCTTATGCCCCACCCGGAGGCCTACCTGCACCGCACCAATCATCCCCGCTGGACCCGTGAGGATCTCCCGGAGATGGGCATGGGCCTTATCATCTTTCAAAACGCCGTTGATTTCATCCGCCGGCAGGTCATCTGAAGTTATTTGGCCAATAAATAACTCCATTTCTGAATCAGAAATGAAATCAAGGCGGCAAGGCAGAGACGGCGCAGGCGTATTTATCATACATCGAGGAGCCGATTGCCGATGCCAAGGAAGATAGCGCTTTTATTTAGAAACGGAATAAGGGGCTGGGGGGAAAATCAGTGTATGGCCAGATCCGAAAACAAATCCAATATCCCGTCGGCGGTGAAAAAGAATAATTCATGAGCCGCTATCTTTTGATGCTTCTCCGATACTTCTATAAGGACAGGAACAATCTCGATAGATGTAACATCCTGCCATTGGCCATTCGTATTGATGCGCACAACAACGCCCTGAGCATTGCGCTCATGAGGTACGGCATATGAAGTCAATACTTTGGCAACAAAATCATTCTTTTGTTTGATGACGTGCGCTGCCCGCTGCTGCAGGGCGCGGATTTTCCCAAACTCCTGAGCATGACCAACAGACAATGAAATGAAAATAAAAATAAATGACAACAAATAAACATGTATTTTCATCATAGGCTCCTTTCAAAATAAATAAACCGGATCATGACAGCGGTTAATCCTTTTGTTTTTCGCGGCTGTCTGAACGGAACAATTTTCATACGACTTACTCTCTACTGTCAAGCAGAATAACATCGGTGGTCAGAATAGCCCCAGGGTGAAATCCGTGCTGACCATCCGGTAAATCGATATCCCGGCAAAGATGCCATAGGAAAGGAGGCAGATCATGGCAAGTCTCTTCTGGATCAAGGACAAAGTGCCGGACAGACTCGGAACCCCATTGAAAGGCATCAGAACGCCCACGCCGACACCCGAAACGGCGCCCGTGAGAAGGGCGGTGTAGAGCAGATAGCCGACATAGCCGTATTCCCTCTGGAGGACGCAAAACGGGCAGTGGTGGGTCGGGAGTTCATAGAAATATAAAGAAATGAAAGAGACAAGGGCGACGCAGGCAATGAAAAAGAAGAGGCCGCTGGCGACGGAAAAGAGGCGTCAGGACGAGGAGCATGGCATATTTCTTCCTGATGAGGGGATAGTCATATGCCTTGTTGTCAACATAATTCACTAGCAGCCAGAGCCCGGCAAGAATGCAATTGAGCATCTTCAAGAGAAAGGTCGGATATCCGTAAGGATCGACATACAAGGATCCGGCGGCGCACATGGCCCCGACAAAGAGATTGTGCAGACTGTCTGCCGTGTAGATGAAAAGAAAGAGCGAGCCGATCTGGAAAAAGAACACATAGGAGAGGATCGTTGAAATCAGGTAGGTTTTTCTCTCCAAGGCAAGTTGTTCCTCGCTGCCGCTTTCGAGGTTCCACCGGCCAATAATCCGGACTCCGAAATAAGCGCTGTAGAGCATCATGCCGCCGATGAGGAACGAAACGAATACAAGAGCGACAATGGCCGGATGAAGGATCATGCCCCTTCTCCGTCGATCATGCCGTCCCGGACGGTACTGACCCGGTCGACGACGGGCGCCGCGAAGACCAGGGGGTCGTGGCTGGCGATAACGATCGTCTTGCCCTGTTCTTTAAGATTAGCCATGATGTCCATGAACTCCCGGACAGCTCACTGTCCAGATGGGCCGTCGGCTCATCGGCGATGATGACCGGGGGATCGTTCATCAGCGCCCGGGCAATGGCCACCCGCTGCGCCTCGCCTCCTGAAAGCCATTCCACCCGCGCCCCGGCCCGGTCGCCGAGGCCGAACATGTCCAGAAGTTCTTCCGCCCAGGCCTTGACCACCCGATGCTGCTTCCCCAAGGGATAGGATGGCAACAGGACATTTTCGGGGACGGTGATGCCCTTGATCAGGTTGAACTGCTGAAAGATGAATCCGAAGGTCCGGCGCCGTATCTCCGTCAGGAACCTTTCGGGCAGGCTTGTTACCTCTACTTCGGACGTATCGCCGTCCTTGAGGAACCCATTGTTTCCGAGCAGCTTTCGCCAAAGGGTGATACGGCCCGACGTCGGTCGCGCCATGCAGCCGATGAGGCTGAGGAGCGTCGTCTTTCCCGATCCGCTGGGACCTTTCAGGACCGTGATCCGGTTTTCTTCCAGGGTGAGTTCCACACCGCCCACGGCGATAAATTCGTTCGGACGTCCGATATTAAATCCTTTCCCACATTCAGTAACCGTATCATTGTCAAGACCTCATGACCGAGTCGGGATCAACGATGGCCGCCCGCCAGGAGGGAACGATGATTGCAACTGTATAGGGCACCACGGTGAGAAAAAAGGATGGCTAACTGGTACGGATCGATAAACGGCGTGATGCGGAAGTCCGGGTAGAGGACGGACCAGCCTTTCAGAGCGGGGGCGAAGAGAAAAGCGGACGTGAAAAATATGTGCCCGTAAGCGAGGAGAATCCCGCAGGCAAAGGAGAAAAAGGATACCGCTGATCCTTCGTATGTCTTGACGGCAATAACGTCGGATGTCTCCCAGCCGATTGCTTTCAGGATGCCGATTTCCCGCTTCTCATCGGCGGAGAGCCCCGAGGCCTTCTCCCAGGCAAAGATGACAAAGGCAAGGAGGGCCATCATGAGCAGAACAATCGCCATGCCGCCCCGCCAGTCGAAAACGGAATCATAAGTGCGGACCATTTCATCCCGGATGATCGGCCGGGTATCCGGGAGTTGTTCCGAGATTTTTCTGGCGATCGTGAGGAGCTCTTTCTGGTTTCTCACCGATACGACGATATCCGTTGCCTGAGAGGCGGGCAATCCGAAGAGGTCCCGGAAGTCTGCTTCATTAATCAGGATGAGGTCCGCCGACACCAGTTCCGATGCCGTCGACAATTCGCCGTCGATAGTGAAATTG
>JALNVY010000290.1 GCA_023231165.1 Syntrophales bacterium
CAATAAGCAATCCTGCTGACCGATGAGATCATTCGAGCCCCACTCGCTTCTGCGATTTCTCCAGGCCATGGCCGATGGCGTATTCGACTTTAGGATGCCCTCCCAAAATATGGCTGTAAAAAATCTCCCGGACCTTTTGATCGTTCAGCTTTCCATATTTTACCGGCGATTGACCGGGGATCCATACGGTCATCATGGGCTCCATGCTGCATAGTCCCGCACAGCCCGTTATCCTAAGTTTCACGTTCATGACCGCCGCTTTTCCCATTTCCTCCAGGAGGGCATGATGGATGCTTTTTGCCCCGGCGGCGATGCCGCAGGTTCCCATGTGGATATCCACCGATACGTATCCGGCCGCGATTTCCTCTTGCCTCTTGTCAATGTACCTTTCCTTGATCTGTTTCAGCTCGTCCATGGTCATGATGACACTCTCTCCAGCATTTCTTCGACGTTTTCCGGATCGATGAGTCCGAAGGTTTCTTCTCCGACGACAACCACCGGCGCCAGGCCGCAGGCACCTAGACAGCGTACTTCTTCAATGGAGAACTCGCCGTCCGCAGATACCTCTCCCTCGGCAACGCCGAGTTTCTGTTTCAACCGCTCCTTGATCTCTTCGGCACGTTTAACGTAACAGGCGGTGCCGCTGCATACCTTAATAACCTTCCGCCCCCGGGGAACCAGGCTGAAGTAGGAATAGAAGGTGGCCACGCCATAAACCCTGCTGGCCGGTATCCCCAGCTTCCAGGCAATGTAACGTTGCAGCTCTATGGGAAGGTAGCGGGCGACATCCTGCACCTTCTCCAATATGATCAGCAGCGCCCCCGGGATTTTCCGGTACTCCTCGATGACGGCGTCCATCATCGCCATTTTCTCTTCCGTAAATTGTTCAACCAGTTTGCGTCGCATTTATTAAGCCTTATTTTGTTAATAACTTGTTCACAATAAGTCCCAAAATCACCCTGCCCCGTCCTTTATCGATCCACTTCCGCCAGCACGATGTCGATGGCGCCGATCACGGCCACGGCGTCGGACAGCAATTTCCCGCGAATCATCCTTACCAGCCCCTGGAGGTTGACAAAGGACGGAGGGCGCACCCTGAGCCGCAGCGGCCGGGCGCCGCCGTCGCTGATGACGTAAAAACCCAGTTCTCCCCGGGGAGACTCGATGGAGTTATAGACCTCGCCGGGAGGAACCTTAAATCCTTCCATGACCAGACCGAAATGCTGGATAAGGGCGGCAATATTGGTATTTAACTCTTTCTTCTCCGGAAAGACGGTCCGGGCTTCCTTGGCCAGCCAGGGACCTTCGGGCAGGCCATCGACAGCTTGCCGGATAATTTTCGCGCTTTCCCGCATCTCCCCGATCCGGACCAGGTACCGATCATAGACGTCGCCTGCCCTTCCAATGGGTATTTCAAAATGAAATTCATCATAGGAAGAGTAGGGATGGGATTTTCGTATATCCCAGTCATTCCCGGCGCTTCGGAGCATGGGACCGGTGACGCCCAGATTGATGCATTCGTCGGCGGTAAGGACGCCCACCCCTTTTGTCCGGGATTTCCAGATGGGATTGGCCGTAAGCAGCGTCTCATAGTCCCCCACCCGGTCGGCAAACGTGTCGGTGAACGCTTTTACCGTCCCTATGAAGTCTCCGTCGATATCCGCCGCCAGACCGCCGATGCGCATAAAGCTCGGCGTGAGCCGTGAGCCGGTGAGCGATTCGAAAATATCCATGATAGCCTCCCGCTCGCGAAGCATATAGAACAACGGCGTCATGGCCCCCAGATCGTGCGCGTGGGTGCCCAGCCAGAAGAGATGGCTGGCAATCCTCTGGAGCTCGGCCAGGGCAACCCGGATATAGCGGGCCCTCCTGGGGATTTCTATTTCCATGAGCTTTTCGATGGTCGTCACATAGGCCAGGTTGTTGCTCATGGCCGCCAGATAATCCAGGCGATCCGACAGGACGATAAACTGATGATAGCTGCGGTGCTCGGCGAGCTTTTCAATGCCGCGGTGGAGAAAGCCGATATCGGGATGGGCGTCCACAACCGTTTCGCCATCCAATTCCAGCACCACTCGGAGCACCCCGTGGGTGCTGGGGTGATGGGGCCCCAGATTTATCTTCATCGTTCTTTCGCTCATGGCGCTTTAAAACCCTCCAGGGGGAAATCCTTCCGGAGGGGATGCCCCACAAAGTCCGTCGGCAGGAGAATCCGCTGTAAATTCGGATGGTCCTTGAACATAATACCAAAAAGATCAAAGCATTCCCTCTCGTGCCAATCCGCCCCGGCCCACAGGGAAACGCATGAATCTACCACCGGATCGCTTTCCTCAACGGCAACCTTCACCCGCAGACGGTGTTTATACTTGAGGGAATACAGATGGTAAACAACCCGGAACCGGGGCAATGCGGGCAGATAGTCCACCCCGCAAAGATCGGTCAGGAAATCGAAGGCGAATTCTTCCCGCTCCTTCAGGAAACGCAAAAGAGGAATCAGGATATCCCGCGTCGCCGCAACCGTGATTTCATCATGAGCGGTCGTTACGCCGGTAATTCCCCCGCCGAAATTATCCATTATGAGATCAACATTCATGGCGCCATACCGCCGCCGATTTTATCCTGAAGCTTCATCAGGCCGTCGAGAAGCGCCTCCGGCTTTACGGGGCATCCCGGGATATAAACATCCACGGGTAAAATCTTATCAACACCCTGAACAACCGCATAGGTAGGGAAAAGCCCCCCCGAACAGGCGCAGGCCCCCATGGCAATCACCCACTTGGGATCGGCCATCTGGTCGTAGAGGCGCCGGACCGCCGGGGCCATCTTCTTCGTTACCGTTCCGGCGACGATCATGACATCGGCCTGCCGCGGCGACGGCCGGAAAACCTCCATGCCGAAGCGGGCGATATCATAACGGGAGGCCGCCGCAGAGATCATTTCGATGGCGCAGCAGGCCAGGCCGAAGGTCAAAGGCCAAAGGGAATTCTTTCTCGCCCATTGAACCACCCGGTCCAGATTACTCGTGATAATGGTCGCTTCATCGATCCTGGTTATTCCCAATTCAGATCCCCCTTCCACCATGCAAAGAAAAACGCCGCCAGAAGAATGGCAATAAATACGAATATTTCGACAAGTCCAAATAGTCCAAGTTCACGGACAATCGACGCCCAAA
>JALNVY010000291.1 GCA_023231165.1 Syntrophales bacterium
CTTCAGGATTCCCCCCCCGATCTCATCCTGTCCGATTATGATCTTCCCCGATATAATGGTGTCGTGGCCCTGGCCGAGGCCAGAAGACGATGCCCCGATATCCCTTTTATCCTGGTCACCGGCGCCATCGGAGAGGACCGGGCCATTGAAGTTCTTACCCAGGGCGCCAAGGATTATGTCCTGAAAAATCGCCTCCAAAGACTTGCACCGGCCGTCCGGAGAGCTTTGGCGGAGGCGGAGGAGCAAAGGTCGCGCAAACAGGCTGAGGAGGGGCGTCGGGAAGCCCATAGAAACCTGGAACGCCAGGTTTTGGAAAGAACTGCGGAACTACAGAAGGAAATAGAAAAGAGACAGCAGATTGAGGCGGTACTGGCCAGGTACAACGAGGGAGCTGAACTTTTAAACTATACGTCCGGTCGTCTGCTCACGAGCGACCAGCCACAAAAAATTGTTGATGAACTTTGCCTGAAAGTGATGAAATACTTGGGCTGCCATACTTTTTTTAATTTTCTGGTTGACGAAGTTGCCGGGCGTCTGCATTTGAATGCCTATGCCGGTATCTCGCCTGATACGGCACATGAGATCGAGTGGCTGGACCATGGTGTGGCCGTGTGCGACTATTTGGTAAGGGATGGCAGCAGGATTGTGGCCGAGAATATCCCGGACGCGCCTGACATAAGTCCGGAGCTGATAAAATCCTTCGGGATCAAGGCCTATGCCTGCTACCCGCTCATGGAACGCAATCTAGTGCTGGGAACACTTTCCTTCGGCAGCCGTTCCAGGGCAACCTTCAACGTGGATGACATGGCTATGATGAAGACCTTCTCCATTCAAGTTGCCGCCGCCATGGCCCGCGTTAGTGCTACGGAGACCCTTCGGAAGAGCAAGTCTGATCTGTCCGGGCTTGTGTGATTCGGTGATGAATGCCGGTCATTTCCGTCTTTTACGTTTTTTCTGCAGCACAACCATTTCGACCTGTGTACCCCATCCTTTTCTTGTCTCTATCTCCAGGCGTCCGCCTATATAGTTGAGCCGCTCCCTTATGCTGAGAAGTCCGAAACCACCGCTTTTGTTGGAGATCTGATCTATGCTCGCTATATCAAAACCAATGCCGTCGTCTCTGACGGTGACTATGATGTTTTCTCCCGTCTTACGAAGCGTGACATGAGCTTCTTTAGCTTTGGCATGCTTGATAATATTTAAAAGCAGTTCCCTTATGGATCTGTATAGAAATATTTGGACATCCTTGTCAATTTTCCGCGATTTAAGATCATATTTCAGTACGATTTGAAGACCGTGCTGGTTAAATATCTGTTCAGCGAGCCATTCAATTGCTTCAGAAAGACCCAGTTCATAGAGAACCGAAGGACTGAGTTCCCGCGTCAAAGATCTGGTTTGCTGGATGGATTGGTCCACCATCTCCAGGATCTCCAATATTGATTCCGTTGTGCAGGGAAGAGACTCCTGTTCCATCAGGGCGTTCAATTTTATTTTAGTCAGGGCCAGAGTTTGTCCGATATTGTCATGGAGGTCTACGGCGATGCGACGCCTTTCCCGCTCTTCCGTCATGACAAGTTCCGAGGAGAGGGTCCTCAGCATCTGATTATTGTCCATGATCTTTTTTTCCGCCTCCAGCCGTTCGGTGATGTCGAGGAGTGACAGAACCTTTCTTGTTGTTGACGGAATCGACGCGATACTTGCTATTACATACAAGATGTCCCTGTTTCGATTGACTATCCGGAACTCATTGCCACTCATCGGCGTCTTAGAGGGGAACCCTTTCTTGTGAGCAACCCCGCTTTTCTTGCCCGGATCATCCTGAAGGACAAATTCCTCCCAGTTTTTCTTGCCCTCAATATCTGATCTTGGAAAACCAGTCAGTTTTTCAAACTGTTTATTGGCCAGGACTATCGTCATATCTTCTTCTATAATTATTGTCGCAGTTCTCGTGTTTTCGAAAATGGTCCGGTAGCGTATTTCCGAATCCTCCAGGGCCGCCTCACAGCGCATTCTTTCCTTTCGTTCCGCGACCTCCTGAAGTGCACGGGACACTGCGGGAGCCAAGCGGGATAATCTGCCTTTCAGGACATAGTCCGTGGCCCCCTGCTTAAGGAGCTTAATGGCCGTTTCCTCACCCAATGCTCCGGTGACAAAAATGAAGGGAATTTCCGGATGCTTTTCCTTGGCAATCTTCAATGCAGAAAGGCCATCGAAGGAGGGAAGAGAATAATCCGAAAGAATGATCTCCGGTTGATCATCTTCCAGGGAACGGAGAAAAGAGTCTTTATCTGATGCGTATATCGCTTTAAAGGCCATTCCGGCTTCAGCGAGCTCAAAAGTCATCAAGTCGGCATCTGTGGGGACATCGTCGAGGATCAGAATGCGCAGTTCTTTGTTCATGGTTTGACCTCAATCCTGATGGTACTATAGGCAATCAGTAACATGATCGCAAGTGATAATTCATCCATTTCCTGATGGATATTTAAGATTTTTCCCCTTTTGGATAAAGCCTTCACCCTATTGAAAATATACCGAAAAGATGTGAAATTTATAAAGAATAATGATGCAGAAGCGATCGGAGGCAGCCCAAATCTCTGGGATGGTCTATATGCTGTCCCTGGCGTAAAGGCGGGGGGCAACGTCACCAAGTGATGTCCGGACAATGAAAACACATTATCGAATCATACTTCTTCTGTTGGTTGCGGCGGGCTCTTTTCTGGCCGGGTCTTGGGTTACCCACTATGGGGACAACCATAAAGCAACGGTGGAACGCAAGATTCTCCACTATGTGGATCCGATGAATCCCTCCTTGAAATCGGACAAACCGGGCATTGCACCCTGCGGCATGGCGCTGGTGCCGGTCTATGCCGACCAAAGTTCCTCAGCCGCCGATGGAAACGATCTCAGGGGGTCCATGCCGCCGGGCACAGTCCGGATATCCGCTGAAAAACAGCAATTGATCGGCGTCAAGATGATGACCGTTGAAAAGGCGCCCTGGAGTCATAACCTCCGGGTGCTGGGAAGGATAACTCCCGACGAGACGCGGGTCTACCGGATCAATGCCGCTGTCAGCGGCCTGATCAAGGACGCCCTTCCTGTGACCACGGGCAGTCTGGTCAAGAAAAATGAACTGCTGGCTACGTTCTACTCATCACTGGAATATCGGGC
>JALNVY010000292.1 GCA_023231165.1 Syntrophales bacterium
CCTGAAGAAACTGGGATACCCCACGGTCCGGATCTCCGATGAGGCCATGGAGCTTTTCCTGGCCTATGACTGGCCGGGAAATGTTCGGGAGTTGCAGAACGTCATCCAGCAGACCCTGCTTTTATCTCCTTATGGGCTGATTCTTCCGGAGTATTTGCCGGTCCGGTTTCAGAAGAAAAAAGAAAGAGAAAAAAATGATCTGTCTCCCCTGGAGGAGGCGGAACGGGATCAGGTCCTCCAGTGCCTGAAGGAAGTCATCTGGAACCAGACCCGTGCCGCGACGGCCCTGGGTATCGACCGTAAGACCCTGCGCACGAAGATCCAGCGTTACGGGTTGTTCAAAGGGTCGGAATCGGAATTTACGCATTGAAAGACCCATCCCCACCCCGGCCCTCCCCTTGAAGGGGAGGGTGTTAAGGAAAGCTGCATTGCTGTGCCCATCTCTACTTTTCTGTTGCCTATTTTCTACTGCCTGCTGCTCATTGCCTGCTCATATACCGGTAGGTAAAGGCTGACCGTGGTTCCTTCTCCCGGTTGCCCTTTGATCTCCATCTGCCCGGAATGAATCTTTATGATATCCTGGACAATTGCCAATCCCAGTCCTCTCAATCCCTCTTCGGTGTGGGTGCTGAAGAAAGGCTCACAGATTTTGGCCATAAGCTCCGGGGGAATCCCCGGTCCGTTATCCCCGATGGAAATGGCGATCCTCTGATTCACGGCATCCAAAACTGCAAGGACGGTAATGACGCCTTCATCTCTTCCGGAAAGGGCTTCCGTGGCATTTTGAATAAGATTCAGTAAGGCTGTCTGAATCCGGTAGCGGTCAACAAGGAGCAGGGGAAGATCCGGGGGCGCCTGAACCTGAATAGCGATGTTCATGTTCTGGATCATGGGTTCCACGAGGGGCAGGGTTTCGTTCAACAGTTCCTCTACTGTTGTGGCCTCGAAGTGGGGTTCCGGCGGCCTGGTCACCCGCCGAATGTTCTGAATAACCGTATGGAGCCGCTGTGTTTGCTGAACGATGAGTTCCAGCTTGCGGTTGACATCGGGAGGCCAATGTTCTCTTTCGAGGAGGAGCCTGGCAAGACCGGCAATAGAATGGAGGGGTGTCCCCATATCGTGAGCCAGGGTGGCTGTCAGATAGCCCATGGCGGTGAGTTGCTGGAGCTGATTGACCTGATTCTGTAACTGGACGACCTTGAGGGTCTCCTCCTGAACGCGATTCTCCAGATGTTCCGTCAACTCCAGATTGCGCGCCAGAACCTGTTCGATTTCCCCGGCCATGTCATCGAAGTGGGCGGCTAAATGTCCCAGCTCGTCCTGCCTTTTGAGATGGATGCGATGCTTGTATTTCCCTTTCTGAAATTCGTCAATTGTTTTGGTGATGGTTCGGAGCGACCTGCCGATTAACCAGTCGTAACTGACAAACAGGACGATGAAAATAATGAGCACCAGGCCGACGCTGCTGTAGAGGAGCAAGATCTTCGCCCGGCCCAGGACTTCTGTCCGCGTCTGGGAGAAACTGACCAATCCCACCACATGGATGCTCTTGTCCTTTTCGGAGATGTCCGGAAAGAGAAGCCCCAAGGCGAGACCGGCCTCGGTGTTGATGCTCAGATACTGCGGTTTCATCGTTTCGATGGCTGCCGCGACCGTGTTATCCGGCCAGTCATAGGCGATGCGGCCTGCCCCGGCGACAAATTCGATGGTTCCCTTTTCTACGGCAAACAGATCGATGCGCGCCAGACGGGGATCGCCCTGGACATGATCTTTCAAGGTCATATCAAGGGCGGACAGACCGCGGCGGGTAGGAAAATACTCATAATAGGTGCTCACGGTATCGGCAAGTTCGTCCAGACGCCGGGCCTGCTGTTCGACGAGGAGATTGTCGAAGACCTGTAGTTGCACCCATCCCCAGGCAGCCATGGTCATGGCAATGGCCAGGACGGTAACGAGCATCAGACGGGTACGAATAGTCATAGAAAGCACTTTAGCATACACTTGCGGCTCTGCAAGTTATTATTTAACAGTTATTATTTGCCAGGTGTGCCGGAGGGAATGTTGACGGCAGTCTTTGCGCCGTTGGGAGGGGTGACTTTTTTCTTCGTCACTTTGCTGATCCGTTTGGCGATATTCAGATTATCCTTAGTGATATAGCTTGCCGCCACTTCATCGCCCACCTTTATTTTATCCAAAGGCTTGACCAGGGAAAAATCCATGGTTTCTACCGTGCCTTTGACATTCCGTTCGATCTTTATTGTCTCGGGTGAGATTTCAATGACCTTCCCGGTAGCCCGCATGCGTGTTTCCCGGAGGGGCGTCTTTTTGGGGGCAGGTTTAATAGGAACGGTTTTTACCGTCGTCGATTTTCCAGAATAGGGATCGGGTTGATCGACTGCGAAGGAGGGCGCTGTGCAAATGAAAACTACACAAAAGAAAACTGCCAGCCAACGCTTCATCCGGACCTCCTATAAATATTTACCCTCAGACAATGCAAATATTACGCCATGGGGATATTTGTGCCGGGTGTCATGCGTGTCAACTTGCCGAAAACAAATGCTTAATCGGTTCATATCCTGTATAGGCTGCCACAGATGAACCGGGGGGAAAAGGTGAATAAATCCCCAAGGGTTGAGGAATTATTCATCATGCCCTTGACCGGGCCGGCGTATTTGTGTTAGCGGTCTGGCGCATTATTCTTGTCCAGGAAGGGTTAGTCTTTGGAACAAAGGACCTTTAAATATTATGACATGATCATGGCCCTCTTCGTCACGGTCCTGATCATGAGCAATATTTTGTCTTCGGCGAAGATTGTCGATTGGGGGATTTCGCTATTCGGCATTCCCCTGGCCTTCGATGCGGGAACGATTCTGTTTCCCGTCAGTTACATCTTTGGTGATATCCT
This sequence comes from Syntrophales bacterium, assembly GCA_023231165.1. GTDB lineage: Bacteria > Desulfobacterota > Syntrophia > Syntrophales > UBA8958 > UBA8958. The sequence goes on from JALNVY010000292.1 coordinate 2,906, forward strand.
CACGGAGGTATATGGTTATCGACGCTCCCGGCGGGTGATCTGGATGGGATTTGCCTGCCTGATTATCTCCAGCCTTCTTTTGCACTTTGTGAAGCTCATGCCGGGGGAAGCGCTCTGGGAAAAGACGGCGGGGCAGGCTGCCTACAACGCTATTCTGTCGGGAATGACTTCCGGAGGGATTGTCCTGGCAAGCCTTTTGGGCTACTGGCTGGGTGAGTTTTCCAATTCTTACGTACTGGCCAAAATGAAGATCCTTAC
>JALNVY010000293.1 GCA_023231165.1 Syntrophales bacterium
CCCGTCCGCATGTTCCACTTCCCCCACGTTGCGGGGATTCAGAAAGTGATCTTTGACTTTATCGGTGTATTCCCACATGAGTTTGCTCCTTTGCCGGTCAGACAACTATCCTCGTTCATTTATGATGGACGTCGCATTACTGGCCAGATGATATCCAAGGTCCTTCGAAAACCGTTTCCCCGAGTTTTCATCTATCGTTCAGTGATTCTATCTAGGGATACCAGCTTTTTTTTTCTAACCAATTCATTATGTTAACCTCCAGCCAATAATCAGTTGCTCTTATTCTTTTTCATCTTTGCAGGTAGAGAATCCAAAAGGCAAATATGCCGGACACCATCTGATAAAACCGGTCACAATAGGGACAACGCCAACAGCACCCCACCAACTCTGAAAATAGACACCCGCCAGGATAACGATGACCCCCAATATGATCCTGACCATTTTATCGGTCTTACCAACGTTGCATTTCATAATTCTTATTCCTTTCTTTTAGATCAGATTTATAAGTTGTGGCAATGGATAACGTGTCCTGTATCTGCTTCTTAAATGAATTAAGTTTCAAAATCGCGTTTCATCCGGTCAAAATCTTCTTTATTGATTTCACCCTTCGCATACCGCTTCTTTAAGATATCCAGGGGACTTTCGTTCTTAGTCAGCGTCTTACCCTTCGTTTTTTCTTTCACATCGGTTTATAGCAGGACCCCGAATCCTTCTTTTTTCAGCGCCGGGGCCTATTTCCTTTCCAGGGGAAAGGTCAGACTTGCGCCATACCAGCCGATTACGGACACGATGGGGATGAGTGCCAAAAGCAGCAGGAGATAGAGAATTCTCGCCCCGGCAAGATAGGTGACCGCGGTGGGGAGGAAGAGCCGCAGGAGAAAGGCAGCAAGAGAAATCACCACGAGCAGGGCTGAAAAGAGAATCTTGATCCGAACCGGCCGCAAAGGTCTGGCTTGATAGTTGAGCCACCAGGTGAGAAAACCGGTCATAATGGCCGGCGCGGAAAAGGAGATGCCGGCCCCCAAGCAGTAAAAGGCGGTCGTCTCGAAAGCGTTCACATCGGTGGCCAGGTAGAAGAGATAGAAGAGCGCCGGTGATACCGTAAAAGCGATCGGGAAGTGAACCAGCATGGGGTGGGGATGTCGGCGCAGAAAGGGGAACCTTTCCAGCAGCGCTTCCAGGGGCTTGGGCAAAGTCCCTTCCGCCACTCCTTTCATTTTCAGGGTCCCCACCTCGGGATATCGATCCAGCATCTCCGGGCCGTGAGGTGCAGCTTCAATATCGGCAGTAAGGTCGCGCCCCCCTGGGTGACGCTTCATGTGTAGCCCGGTATTCCACAACTTACTCGTGCTGACATCGAATACCCTGCCTTTGTAGGCGATATAACAGTATTGCCCCTCTTTCCCGTTGAACTGAGACAGCGATTCAAGGTCGAATTCTTTCATGACATCCTTTCATGAACAGACAGAAAATTGGCTAAATGATCAAGCAATAGGTATAATGGATCCAGCAATCGGCTGCGTAAGATCCAGACTGTTGAATCTCTCCGGGACATATTCTACGAAGCTTGCCTCGTTCCTTGCCGTCTTGGATACCGAACGGCGGTATTGGTTCTAGTGAAAAATCTCTGTGTTTCACATCTTCTGTCATGACATAACCCCATGTGCAAAATATCCTATCATGAGGCAAATCATTGTTAGCGCATGGACTTTTATTGTGGCAAGGTTAGCGGGCGCCATTTTTATCTTATCCATGTAATTATCTTTCAGTATTCGAAAGGAACTATATGCAATGGGCACTGTGAGGAGACCCAGGAGAACACTGAATGATGTTAACCTGAAGTATGCACACAGGAGTATGGTACCGTAAGCGCAAGTCAGCCCCGCAACATATAATACAACACCCCGCTTTCTTCCAACACGTGCAACGAGATTTAACTTTCCCGATTGGCGATCTTCCTCATAATCGGGTATCTCGTTGATGACGATCATGGACCACATGAGAAATCCGGGAACCAGCGAAATCATGAAGGGTTCCCAGGCAGTCGATCTGGTCTGCACGTAGAATGCACCGAGACAAATAACGGGACCGAAATTAATGAAGAGGCTCAATTCTCCTAACCCCCGATAGCCGTACCGTATAGGCGGCATGGTGTAAAAAACGGAAGAAAAGACGCCGATGGCAACGAAGATCAGAATGGGCCAGCCCACCGCTATGGTCAGGTAAATTGCGATAACGGCCCCTACGAGATAGCAAATAATCGCTGCTGACAGTACGTGGCGCGCGGTAAGAAGTCCTCCCGTCAGAACCCCGCTACCTCCGGTATAGGGATTCTTCTCTTCGCCGTGTAAACGATCTACTGCATGGAGATAATCATAGACATCATCTACCATATTAAGACCTATATGGTGCACCGTCACGCCGACAATGACCAGAGAAAAATACCATAAATTGAATTCCTGGAACCTCGACCAGGCGATGATACTTCCCAACAGGGCCGGAAAGATACTGGTGGGCACAAAATGAAGGCGGAGTGCCTGAATCCATATGCTCATGATGCTCGGAGGATATCCATATTTCCTGACCAAAATCATCCTTAGCGGCATTGTATGCGACCTCTGATATCTGTAATACTGAAAATTTCGATTTCTACCTTGGCATTCCTTAAAAATGGCAGCAGGCAGCATCTGCGTAACGTCTCGAAGGGCACGCTTTGTCGCGCCATTTTTCCTATGTCAAAAGTATCTTCAGATCCTCTTCATCTTTATATCATCGCTGGACGGGGACCTACCGGTAATGCATCCGATAATATCCTTTTTCGCATCAAGCATTGAATCCATGAGGGGGAGGAAGTATTCCTGCCGTGAAAGGACCATTGTTGCCTTTCCCACTTCCCTGAGCAGGATGTCTCTCTGTTTTCCCTCATGGATGTTGAAAGTCAGAAGGGTAACGGTGACAATAAGTAGTACGGATTCAAGTAACAGAAGCCTTAGCTCCAGGGTCATTATGGATACTCCTACTTCGGTCCATAGGTCTTGTTAAGGTGGATGCATCCCGATCAATCGCATCCGTGAAACCCAGTGTCGCGGCAGGGTGCGAAGAGCAGGTTAGGACTCATGCGGTCGTAACCCGCATCATCAATGAGCAGGTCCAG
>JALNVY010000294.1 GCA_023231165.1 Syntrophales bacterium
AAAATCTCCTGCCTCCTCCATCTTTTTCAGGATCAGGTCAAAGGGCCGGGCGCCCTTGGGACAGTATTCATTACAGGCGACACAGGTCACGCAGTCATAGAGCCACTCCACCTTTTCCCCCTTCACCAGCTTCCGGAAGGCCTCCCCGCCTGTTTCTGCGTTGAAATCAAGATAATGGCACTTCGCTAAACATTTGCCGCAAAAATCACATCGTTCTTCGTGGAACATCTCTTTCTCCTCCTAAATATAATATTTATGTTTTATGTTGACGACTTAATGATGCTCCCTTTATAAATCCATCACGCTCCATATCTTAGCCGTTTTCTTTGCTGAACCGGTCATCAGCCCGGATATTGCCAATTCGTTTCTCTTTACCTTCAAACCAGCCGCTTGTCGCGTCGGCGACGATGTCAAAAGCGGGGATATATGGTTTGATGTCCAAGAGCGGCGTCCCATCCACAATGTCCATATTTTCGATCTTCAGAATCTTCCCTTCTATGCCGACGAGTTTTACCACGGAAAGGCCGATAGGATTGGGACGGCGCGGGGCGCGGGTAGCAAAGACCCCCCGCTTGGTGTCGTCCAGAAAAGGTGTTAATTCGATGTCAAAACCGTTGGATAAGTGAAAATGGTACAGGAGGATGATGTGAGAAAACCCCTCAAGATCTCTGAGTCCCTCCGTATAATCATCGTTGATCTCGATCCACCCAGGGGTTCCTTGCGCCCCCATCGGCTGGATCGGCATGCCTTCCTGATCCCGGAAGGGAGAATGGATGACGCCGATGGGTTGATAAATTGTCATGTTCAATACCTATGAATATCCGTAAAACAATTATTAACGATAACCTGGAAAATATCAAATCATCTTTTTATGGCTCAACTCCCTGCTCAACAACCGGGAAGGACGCTTGCGAATATCAGGCGGTGGAGGTATTGTCATGGGGATTTCAGATCAGATGCAGAACTCCGCTGAAAAGGCGTGTTTTATCGGGGAACCGGTGTGTCCGGCTGGGATGGTTCAACATCCGGTATTTTGCCTTCGAGGATGTGGGGTGTGCAGTTCCTGCCTCCCATGTTGAGAGAGCCTTCCATATGTGCGATTCTGATCATGTGTCTAATCTCCTTTACGCACCCCCGCCCAAGGCCTTGTAGAGGTTAACTTCATTTACGAGGCGGAAAAGATAAAGGCTGATCAGCCCCTTTTGGGCGCCGTAGAGAGAGCGTTGCGCATCGAGGACGCTCAGATAGTTATCGACACCCTTCGTATAACGGATTGTGGAGAGGCGGTAGGTTTCGGCGTTAGCGTTGACCAGTGATTCCTGGGCTTCGATCTGGCGGTTCACTGTACCCTGGACGGCCAGGGAGTCAGCCGTTTCCCGAAAAGCTGCCTGGATTGCCCTTTCATACTGGGCGATAGTTATATTCTTTTCCACTTTCGTGGCATCATATAATGACCACAAGCGGGCGTCGAAAAGCGGAACGATGATCTGGGGCGCGAAATTCCACGTACTGGAACCGTCACGGAAGAGCCCCGACAGATCGGCGCTGGCCGTCCCGAAGGTCGTCGTCAGGGAGATGCGGGGAAAGAAGGCAGCCCGGGCGGCGCCGATATTGGCATTCGCTGCCCGGAGGCGGTGTTCCGCCGCCAGGATGTCGGGACGGCCCAAGAGCAGTTCCGAGGACAAGCCGGGGGAAATATCCCGGAGCGGACGGACTTTTCCCAATTCCGGCGGCAGGAACTCAGGCGGTACGGGAGAGCCGACGAGAAGCTGCAAGGCGTTTTCTTCCAGGGCAATCAGTTGGGTGTAGCGGGCGACATCTCCCCGGGCCGTATCGACCTGGCTTTGGGCACGTCGGAGATCCAGTTCTGAGGCGATCCCCACTTCGGAACGCCTCCGGATCAGTTTATAGGCGTGCTCCTGTGCATCGAGAGTGGATGTGGTCAGCTTTAAACTTTCCCTGTCTGCCGCCAGGGTAAGGTAGGCGTTGGCCACGGCGGATACCAGGAGAATCTGGGCGCTGCGGCGGGCCTGATCCGTGGCGAAGTATTCTTCCAGCGCCCGATCCTTCAGACTCCGGATCCGGCCGAAGAAGTCTATTTCCCAGGCGGTGACGCCAAAATTGACGCTGTACTGCTGGGCGGTCGTTTCCTGGCCCGTATAGGTAAGGTCCGCCGGCACCCGTCCTTTGGTCCCGTAGCCTACGGCATTGACGGACGGAAACAGTTCGGCCCGCTGGATACCGTAAAGGGCTCGGGCCTTCTCGACATTTAAGGCTGCCAGCCGCAGATCGCGGTTGTTCTTCAGGGCTGTCTCAATGATCTTTTGCAGGCGTTCATCGGTGAAGAACTTTTGCCACGGCAGATCCTGCATGGTCGGCGCTGCCGCGTCAGCCTTCATTCCCTTGTAGGCCGCGCCGGTCGGCCATTGGTTGGGAACGGGAGCTGCCGGTCGCTCATATTTCGGGGCCATCGTACAGCCGCCCGCCAAGAGGACAATAGTGCAAAAGATATACAAGGAGATTCTTTTCATATCATGCCTCTCCCATTGGAGTTGTGTCGGCAGTGCCGGTGTTTTCATCTTTCCTGCGTTTTCCGGTCAGTTTTTCCTTCAACACCTGGAAGAATGACTTGGCGCCTCCTGCCCCGGCTGCTTCACGTTTCCTTCGTTTACCGAAGAGCTTTTCGATCAGCACGTAGAAAAGAGGTGCAAAAATAACCACCAGGACGGTGGCTGTCACCATCCCCCCCAGAACGCCGGTGCCGATGGCGTTTTGGGCACCGGCACCGGCGCCGGTGGTCATGGCCAGGGGCAGGACGCCAAAACCGAAGGCCAGTGAGGTCATGATGATGGGACGAAAACGCAGCTTCGCCCCTTCCAGGGTGGCATCGATGAGATCCATCCCTTGTTCCAGCCCGTCCTTGGCAAACTGGACGATCAGGATGGCGTTCTTGGTGGCCAGGCCCAGGGTGGTGAGCAATCCGATCTGGAAATACACGTCATTGGCAAGTCCCCTCAGGCTCGAGGCGATGACGCCGCCGATGACCCCCAGGGGGAGCATCATGAGGATCGCCATGGGGATGGTCCAGCTCTCGTAGAGCGCGGCCAGGCACAGGAAGATCACGAAGATGGAAAAGGCGTAAAGC
>JALNVY010000295.1 GCA_023231165.1 Syntrophales bacterium
CTATTGACCAGCGAGGAAATCGGCAACGGTTTGGTCCCGCCCGGCATGGGGATAAAAGACGATGGAATAATGGTTGGTTCCCGCAACGTCAAAAAGACGGGCCTGGGGGATCTGGCGGACCATATGCTCCGCCGTCTCCATCGGCAGGACGACGTCTTCCTTGATGAAGAGGCCTTCGGTTGCCCGCATGATTAGGGTGGAGCAGGGGACTTTCGAATATAGAGAGGCGATATCGGCCCTGGCCAGATTTTCCGATTCTTCCAGGATACATTCGGGGTTGATGCGGGAGCGGACGCCACCGTCCACCACTATTATTTCATAGCGAAAGTAGTTTTCCAGGGTCTCCGTCCAGGGCTGGAAGAGGGGAGAATTTTTCAGCGGGGCTATGTATTCCTCAAAGGAAGGGAAAACCTTGCCGAGGCGGGCCAGGGCGGGCTTGATGGCCTTAATTACCAGTTCCCACTGCTCCGGGGGGAGATCGCCACCCCCGTCCACCAGGATCAGGCGGTCCATCCGTTCCGGATAAGTGGCGGCGAAGGCGAGGCTGATGTAGGCTCCCAGGGAATGTCCCATGAGGGTGATCCGGTCTATTTTCAGGTCGTCAAGGATGCAGCGGATATCCTCGACATGAGCGGCGAGGCAATAACCCGTCGGTGGCTGGTCGGAATGCCCCCGTCCCCGGAGGTCCATTGCCATGAGAGGATATCTTGTCCGGAGAGATGCGGCGAGCTGGCTCCAGCACTGGAGATTGGCTGACAGGCCGTGTATGCACAGGACCGCTCCCTGAATTGTCGCGGCTAAATCACACCAGCAGGCAAGCTGGATACCGACGCCGTCGCCGGGAACTTTTTTCATAACTGGAAATACACTCACAGCATCACCTTTTTCGTTAATATGGGGTCAGACTTACTTGTTGACATTTAAAGCTTTAAATGTCAACAAGTAAGTCTGACCCCATTATTCTGCTTGACAGATCAAGCATCGCCTTTCTATAATGCACAAAATTTGAAAAGGAAAAATAGCCGGGTCCCGTGCAACGTCGGATTGTAAACCCCGTCAGGTCCGGAAGGAAGCAGCGGTAGCAATAACCGGTGTGTGCTACGGGGAAGCCCGGCTATTCTTAATTTATATGACAACCCCCTCGGTGGAATATCTGGTCATGGCCCGGAAATGGCGTCCGCAAGTATTTGAGGATGTCGCCGGTCAGAATCATGTTATCCGCACCCTCCAGAACGCCGTCAAGCTCGACCGGATAGCCCATGCCTTTATCTTCAGTGGTCCCCGGGGAGTGGGCAAGACATCGGTCGCCCGGATTCTTGCCAAGGCCCTGAACTGTGAACAGGGGCCGACGCCGACGCCGTGCCAGGTGTGCACCCATTGCCGGGAGATTACCGAGGGGATTGCCCTGGATGTCCATGAAATCGATGGCGCCTCGAACCGCGGTATCGACGAGATCCGGGAACTCCGGGAAAATATCAAGTTTCTTCCCGCCTCCTCCCGCTACAAGGTCTATATCATCGACGAAGTCCATATGCTGACCAGGGAGGCCTTCAACGCCCTCCTGAAGACCCTCGAAGAGCCGCCGCCCCATGTAGTATTCATCTTTGCCACGACGGAGACCCATAAGATCCCGGCGACGATTTTATCCCGGTGTCAATGTTTCGATTTCCGGCGTATCTCCCTGAAAGAAATCGGAGACAACCTCAGAACGATCGCCGCCGCCGAAGGAATAGCGATCAGCGATAAAGGACTGTCCTGGATCGCCACCGCCGGCGATGGCAGTATGCGGGATTCCCAGAGCATCTTCGATCAGATCGTTTCCTATGCCGGGACTGCCATTGCCGACGGGAATATAGAAGAAATCCTCGGACTGACGGACCGGCGTTTTGTGATCACCATCGCCGAGGCCGTTCTGGCCAGAAATGCCGCTCAGTGCCTGAAATTGATTGACGAGGGCTATTACGCCGGTCTGGATATGCAGGTCTTTTATCAGATGCTCGTCGATCATTTCCGCAATCTTGTTTTGACCAAGGTCGTTACCGGGGCGGAAGGTATTACGGAGATGACTCAAGAGGACTGGTCCAAACTTCAGGAACAGACGGGAAAAGTTTCCCGGGAGACCCTGCAGCGCCTCCTGGAGATTCTCATGGCCGAAGAGGAGACGATGCGGAGAACCCAGAGTCCGCGCCTGGTTCTGGAGATGGCCCTGACCCGTATGGCTTACCTGGCGCCTCTGATCCCCATTGATGAGATCCTGGCCAGAATGGCGTCTCTGGAGCGAAGCCTGGCGTCCGGGGCCGTCGCCATAGCAATGGCAACGGGAGAAAACAGTAAAGGACAATCGCGACCGGTTACGGAGGTGAAGGGGACCGGCGATTCCGTAGTACCCACGCCCCCCATCTCTATAGCGGCGGTCCGGGAGCAGGCGGCGACGGGTTATGGAACGGGCGAAAAGGCAACCGCTGCTAATGCTAATGGAGATCAATCCTGGGAAGGTTTCAAGGCCTTCGTGAAGCCTCCCCTGTCATCCAAGCTCGATCCCGGACAATTGTTATCTCTGGAAGGCGACCTCTTGACGATAGGCTTCCAGAAGGACTATCTCTTTTTTGAAGATATCGAAAAGAATCAGAAAGAGGTCCTCAGCAAGTTGGCCAGGAGTTATTTCCAACGCCCCGAGCTGGAGATCAAGATCGAGGCCCTGCATAACGACTCCGCCGGGAACAATGGCAAAATAGCAAACGGGAACGGGAAAGCCCAGCTGATAAGTGATATCAGGCAGGAAGCCCTGAAACACCCCCTGGTCCAAAAGGTCATGGATATTTTTGAAAACGCCGAGATCCGTGATGTGATCCCGAGACAGACGGTGACCGAGGGGGAAGTGGAATAACTGGAACAAAAAGGAGGTAGGAAAGTTGGCCAATTTCGGAAATATAATGAAACAGGCAAAGAAGATGCAGGAGCGGATGGCCCGCCTGCAGCAGGAGTTGGAAACGAAGACCGTCGATGCCTCTTCAGGCGGCGGGATGGTTTCCGTGGTCGTCAACGGCAAATTTGAAATCATCACCCTGAAGATCGAAAAGGATGTCGTCAATGCCGAAGATGTAGAGATGCTCCAGGATCTGGTGATGGCGGCCGTCAACGA
>JALNVY010000297.1 GCA_023231165.1 Syntrophales bacterium
AAGAACAACACAATTGGCGGCTTTTAACGCCCGATTTCAATAAAATCCAAGTAGGCTACGGCGCTTTCACCGGTGTTGTCCGTATCGCTCATGACGGCGATCCCGGCAATCGCCGGGGGATCTTTGCCGAAGGCCTGCCGATAGTCCTCAAGGACATTGACCGACTCTTCCACCCACTGGCCGACCCGCTGCTTTCCCTTTTCCAGAACGACAATGCGGGCCTTATCCGTGTAGGGACTCGCAATAATCCGCTCGGGAAGGCTATGACCCGTCCAGACATAATTCAGGGTGCTGTGGGGCGGATATTTGCCGTAGATCACCTTGGTGGCGCCGTATATCAGGCGGTTGCCCAAAGTGGCCCGGGCCGGGTCGTATTGAAACATGACATAGAGCCGGATGGGATAGTCGTCCCCCGTTTTTTCTTTGGGATTTCCCTTGTCTGATAGCTGTGTTACCTTCCAGCGCCAGCGGATACGGGGATTTTCATAGATATTGAAGGTCCGGCGATAGACGAGGGCCGAGGCAGAGGCGCGGCTTTCCGTCTTCAAGATAGATTTTCCCCCTTCCTGAACCAGCGTATAGGTGGAATGAGCCTTGATCTTGGGAAAGGTCAGAGGCTCCCACTGGGCGAGGCTGTCAAAGTTTTCCCGGAAAAGGACCGTCGGTTCGGCGCCCGGGGCCATAGACGGAGAGAAAAAAGTTAGGATCAGGAATACCAACAAAGAATGGACGAGCGTAGCGCATCCCGGAGACAGACTATAAAGCTCCGTCAGCCCATCCCCACCCCGGCCCTCCCCTTGAAGGGGAGGGAGTTTTGGTACTAAACTCGTGACCTTCGGAAAAGAAGGGAGGGTTAGTATCGCGCGTGCAACCTCCTGGAGGGAGAGGGGCTTTAGCATTGCACCTGTGACCTTCGCAGGAAAGGAATGGCCATTTCCATATGAAAAGGTCTTTTCCATCATGCAATCTCACCTCGGCATGAGCTGCCCGCCCCCGCCGTGCAGCCGTAGCAGTGATTCCCCGTGACGACCCGGCGCGTGGCCAGCGTAGGCAGATCAAAGGCAGCAATATGTTCCGGAGCGCTGTGATTCACCGTCAGGCCCAGCATCTGGTTGAAATCGCAGTCGTAGAGTCTGCCGTCCCAGCCGACGGAAAGGGTGGATTTGCACATGACGCTATCAAGGGTTGCGGGGTTAAAGGCATTCACCAGGGCCGCCATGTATTCTTCATAATTGTCGGTCCGCTGCAGGTAGGCCAAATACCGCCCGATGGGCATGTTCGTGATACAGAAGAGCTGGTTGAAGACGATCCCGTGTTTTTCCCTGAGCACCTGGTGGTAGTGATTTTCCAGGCTGTTCTGCAGGCCGGGAAGATAGGCCCCGCTGGGATTGTGGACCAGATTAAGGATAAGCCCGCTGCCGGTTTGCCCATAGCCTCTCTCATTGAGCAACAGGAGGGCTTCAATCAGTCGGGAATAAACGCCTTCGCCCCGCTGCCGGTTAGTCATCTTCAGATCCACATGGGGGAAAGAAACCACCACTTCCACTTTATGTTGGGTATAGAGGTCGAGAAAGGACGCGTATTCCTCCTCCAGAAGGATGACGCCGTTGGTCCGAACTAAGAGGCGACGGCCCAGGGCGGCGCATTTCTCAAGGAACCAGGGGAAATCGGGATGCATCTCCGGAGTCCCCCCCGTAATATCGATTGTAGGAATGGGGTAGCGTTGTAATACTTCCAGGCACATCGCCATCACGGTACGGGACATGAGCTCCTGCCGGTGCGGCCCTGCTTCGACATGGCAGTGCCGACATTCGAGATTGCATCGGTAGCCGAGATTGATCTGGAAAATTTCGATGCCTTCCGCCGCGAGCGGGCCGGCCGCCTTTTCCTCAAAAGAGGGGAAAATTGATGTCATGGTTGGTGACCTCGTAAAGAGTTCAGATATGAGACGACGAAGTCGTCACGGTTACATTTCCTTTTTCTTGATAATCTTGCGCATCTGGGTGGAATGAGCCAGGGCAATCCCGGCCACCATGGCCGCTCCGACATGGACCGCCTCCATCATCTCCTCTTGCGATACCCCCAGGGACAGGCACTGGTTTGTATAAGCGTCGATACAATACGGGCAATGCTGCGTGGTGGCGACGGCCAGGGCAATCAACGCCTTTTCCCGCGCCGACAGGGCGCCGTCTTTCATCGCTTCTCCATAGTAAGCGAAGTACTTTTCTCCCAACTCCGGGGCGTATTCCCCGATGTTGGCAAAATCCGCCAGATCTTTCAGCTCATAATAGTCAGCCATCACTCAATCTCCTTTTCTGAATTGTCCTCTTTCCGTTGCTTATCAGAGAGCGCCGCCGTTTCGTCTTCCCCGATCTTCCGGAAAAACGGCCTCAGGGCAACGGGCAGTAAAAAAGCAATAAAAGCAATAATGATACCGATAACGACGCCCCGGATATTCCCGCGCATGATCAATTCCCCCAGAGAACTGCCGAAGGCCACAAAGGCGATGCACGCGGGGAGCATAAAAATGAAGGTGCTCCCCAGGTATTGACGGAAGGGGATGGGCGTCAGTCCGAAGAGATAATTCAGGAGGTTAAAGGGGAAAACGGGAATCAGGCGGGTGAAGGCGACGGCTTTCCAACCATGTTGAACGACTTTATCCTGAAGCCATTGCCAACGCTCCGGCGGTGTCTTCGCCTTGATCGTGTCCTGAAACAGATCGCGGGCAAGAAAAAAGGGGAGACAAGCCCCGATGGTCGCCCCGGAGATGGCAAAGACGACGCCCCACACGGGCCCCCAGAAAAAGCCCGCCGCCAGGGTCAGGGGGATGCTGGGGAGGAACAGGGACGGGGCAATTGCATAGATTCCGAGATAGATGAGCGGGGCCAGGACGGGATGACGGCCGAGGAGATCCACCAGCATCGCCGCCGAGAAGAAATTGATATTATTCAAATAAATGCCGCCGCCAGCGAGGAGGGCAATGCTAATTATGGCCAGTAATTTCCCCATCTTCAGCCTTTCGAGCATACCCAGGGCCAAACGGTTTCCCCACTGCTTACGGGGGGAAGATACATTCCGGCGCGGTGTTATCCCCGGCAGGCACTCGAG
>JALNVY010000298.1 GCA_023231165.1 Syntrophales bacterium
CATGCGGCTGCACTGGGCGCAGCCAGGGCCGAGGACAAGAATACGCAACCTTTCTGGGGGCGGCTCATCAACGGGCTCTCCGAGATGCTTCCGAAATTCCCGTATAAATGCCTTTATATACAGTTCTTTTGCCCGGGTGGGAATGTAATTCTTATCGGATACCCGTTTCAGAATTTCGCTCCCAACCTCATCATCAGCAAGGTGGGCGTCATCCCGGGCCAGTGCTTCCATAACCTGCCCGAGCCCGATAATTCCGACGAGGTTGCCGTTGATTCTGATTTGCGTCACATCGTTTTCCCGCATTTAAAAACTCCTCAGCCCATAAGCCAGCCGTAGCCCATGCCGACCATAGTGGAAAGAACCACAACAATCGAGCAGTAGGTCATGGTTTTTTTCAGGCCCATGATGCCGGCCAGGGCGATCATGCTGGGCAGGGACAGGGCCGGGCCGGCCAACAGTAACGCCAGCGCCGGTCCCTGACCCATGCCGGAACCGATCAAGCCCTGCAGAATCGGCACCTCCGTCAAGGTGGCAAAATACATCAAGGCGCCGGAAATGGAGGCAAACAAATTTGCCCAGAGGGAATTGCCGCCGACAAGGGAAACGATGAAGTGTTCCGGAATCAGCGCCGGATGACCGGGACGGCCCAAGAGAAAGCCCGCCACCAGAACACCACCCACCAGCAGAGGGAAAATCTGCTTCATGAAATCCCAGGTAGCCCGCACCCAGCTTACCAGTTCCTCTTTTGTAAACCATATTTTCAGCATCACCGCAAGTACGACCAGCAGGGCCGAGGTTACATACCATTTGGCGGCGAAAAGTATGCTCCAGATGGGGGCATCACCGTCAGTCGGGCTGGCAAAGGCTGCAAAAACGAGGATCAACACCATGGTCAGCATGTAAGCGCCATCCTGCCAGAGGGCACGGGTTTTTTCATCTGCGTCGGGAATATAGAGCTGCCCGGCCGTCCGGTTTGCGTCGTCCTTCCGGTAGATAAACGCCATCATCAACCCGGCGATGACGGAAAAGGAAACCGCACCCACCGCGCGGGCAAGACCGATTTTCCATCCCAACACCTTGGCCGTCAGGATTATGGCCAGGACGTTAATGGCCGGGCCGGAATATAAAAATGCCGTTGCCGGTCCGATCCCAGCGCCTCTTGTATAAATTCCGGCGAAGAGCGGCAGCACCGTGCAGGAGCAGACGGCCAGGACAGTCCCGGAAACGGAAGCCACGGAATAGGAGAGAATCCGGTTGGCCGCCGCTCCAAAATATTTCAGGACCGAGGCCTGGGAGACAAAAACGGCGATGGCCCCGGCGATGAAAAACGCCGGGATCAGGCAGGTCAGCACGTGCTGGCGTGCATATTCCTGAAGCATCATGAATGATTCCAGTCCCGATTGACGAATTACCGGATGATCCCAGGGAATGTAATAGGCAGCTAAAAAGACCGCTGCGATGAGCCCGAATTTAGTCCATTCTTTCATTATTTTCACTCCTTCAATATTTCCATGCAGAAATATGTATGGGACACTATCTTTCTCTTTCATTGACCCCGCCGTTGATATCCGGCAGATGCCTATACATATTCTTAGTAAGCAATATAGTTATTTATCCGGAGGTGTCAAGAAGAAAATTATCACTTATGGTCTGAATTGATCATACCTGGATTTGGCCTGTTCCTGAAGACGGCGTAATAAAGAAGGGGAACGACGATGAGGGTGAGTCCGGTGGCGGCCAAGGCGCCGAACATCATGGCAATGGCCAATCCCTGAAAGATGGGGTCAAAGAGCATGACAAAGGAACCGACAACGACGGCCGCCGCCGTCAGGACGATGGGCCGGAAACGGACGGCCCCGGCCGCGATGATGGCCTGTCTCAGATCGCCCTTTTCCTGCCATTCCATTTGGATGAAATCGACGAGGAGAATGGAATTGCGGACCACAATACCCGCCAGGGCGATGAAACCGATCATGGAGGTGGCCGTGAAGAAAGCGTCAAACAGCCAATGGGCGGGCAGAATACCCACGAGGGTAAGGGGTATGGGGGCCATGATCACGATGGGGGTGACGAAATTTCGGAACCACGCCACGACCAGGATATAGATGATCACCAGGACCGCAGCGAAGGCAATCCCCAGGTCGCGGAACACCTCGTAGGTGATGTGCCACTCGCCGTCCCACTTCATGGCGTAACGATCTTCCCGTTCCGGTTGGACAGTGGAATACTGCTTCAATTCATATCCTTCGGGGAGCTTTACTTTGGCTATGGCCTCCCGCATTTTGAGAATTGCATAAATAGGGCTTTCTTCGGTTCCCGCCACGTCCCCCGTCACATAGGTAACCCTTTGGAGATTCTTGTGATAGATGGTTTTTTCTTCAATTCCATATCTCGTCTTCACAAGCTCCGAAATGGGGATAGCCCCCCCGGTGGAGGAAGGAACAGTCATGGATTTCAATGTTTCCGGGTAGGACCGGGCGGAGAGGGGCATCTGCATGAAGATGGGGACGGCTTCCCGCTCTCGATCAAGGTGTACGAGACCCGCCTCGCCGCCGCTCACGGCGATCTTCAGGCCCCGGGCGATGTCGTCAGGGCTCACGCCGCTCAGGGCCGCCTTTTCTCCGTCGATCTCATAGCTAACCTTCCGCTGATCATCTTCCACAAGCCAGTCTACATCCACAACACCATCAGTCTTTTCAAAGATATCCATAACTAATCCGGCGATTTCGCGCTGCCGATCCGGTTCGGGTCCGTAAATTTCCGCAACCAGGGTACTCAGGACCGGTGGTCCCGGAGGGATTTCGGCCAATTTGATCCGGGCTCCGTAACGATCGGAGATTCTTTTTATTTCCGGGCGTAATCGTTTGGCAAGATCGTGGCTTTGGGCCTTACGCTTGTCCCGGGCGACGAAGTTTACCTGAATATCCGCGATGTTGGGACCGCTACGCAAATAGTAATGCCGGACAAGGCCATTGAAATTATAGGGAGCCGCCGTGCCGATGTAGGCTTCGTAATCCGTGACCTCCGGTGCTGTCGTTATGTACTCGGTAAGCTCCCGGGTAAGGGCCGCTGTTTCTTCGAGGCTTCTCCCC
>JALNVY010000299.1 GCA_023231165.1 Syntrophales bacterium
CGGCAGTGGGAACGAGCAATCAGAAAGGAGGATGACATGTTGTGGACGATTTCTGTGGTACTGGTAATTATGTGGCTGTTGGGGTTGGTGACCGGCCATACGATGGGTAATTTCATTCATATCCTGCTGGTCATTGCCGTTATCATTGTGCTGGTCAGAGTCATTCAGGGACGGAGTCCCGTTTAGAAAGAAGGCTCCGCATAAACAATTCCACCACAAACTAACAGAAAGGAGTAGCACTATGAAAAAGAGCCATACAGTTATCCGTTTTCTCGTCGTTCTCATAATGATCGCCGCCTTTGTAGCCTGCGCATCGACACAGAAAAAAGAAGGCACGGGGGAATATATAGATGATTCGGTCATCACAACCAAGGTAAAATCTCTGCTTGCAGCAGATGATTTTCTCAAGTCATTTCAGATCAGTGTAGAATCTCGCAAAGGCATCGTTCAGTTGAGCGGCTTCGTTGATTCTCAAAAGTCTGTCAATAAGGCCGGTCAAATCACACGTGGCGTCGAAGGGGTCAAGTCCGTCAGGAATGATCTCATCGTGAAGTAGCAAACGGAAGCTATAAATGAATCTTAACAATCAAAATGTAAAGGAGACTCTACTTATGAGAAGAATTGGCTATGGATCAATTTTTCTGTTGATGTTTAGCGTCCTGTTTGCCGGTTGCGTGTCATTTAAACCGGTTGATCTTAACCCGCAGATCAGATCAGGGCAATTGGTTCAGAAAGCGGACAATATGGTTGTCATCTTTGACAAATCTGCGTCCATGGGTGAACTGCAAGGCAGGCCGAATGTCAATGAATCGACGCGTCTGATGCATGGGAAAGATACTGCAAAGAACATGGTAGCGACAATTCCGGACATCAGCCTGAACTCGGGACTCAGAACCTTCTGGCACGATAAAACAGCCCTGCTCTATGGGATGAAGCCCCTTGTTAAAGAAGATTATACGGTGGCAATAAACTCTATTGATTTTGTCTACGGTAGAACTCCAATGGGGATGGCTATTACGGCAGCAGGCAGTGATCTCAAAGGGGCGCCGGGTAATTCGGCCCTTATTATTGTCAGTGATTTTTCTGAAAAGAAGGGTATTGATGACATCAGGCCCTCAGAAGTTATGGCGGCCATAACCCAACTTAACGCAGATTACGGAGAAAGGCTCTGCGTTTATGCAGTTCAGGTAGGATACACCAAAAATGGGAAAGAACTTTCAGAACAGATTGTGCAGAACGTTGCCGGCGGATATACCATAAATGCCGATAAGCTGGTAAACCCGGCAGCCATGGGTGCTTTTGTGGAAAAAGTACTCGCCGGAAAATGCGAACGTTATAAAGAACTGGTTGCAGCGGCGCCGGAGAAGGTTGTTCTTCTTCCTGAGGATGCGGCGTTACATGAGAATGTCATTAGAGCCGAGGCGGATAAAAAGGTCATTATCCTCGCGTTTGAGGACGTACATTTCAATTTCGATAAGTCGATTCTTACGCCGGAAGCGAAGGCCATCCTGAAAAGGGATATCCAGGTCCTGAAAGATAATCCGAAAGCTAAAGTCCGCCTCGCAGGGTATACCTCTGCTTCCGGCACTGATGCTTACAATCAGGCGTTAAGCGAAAGAAGAGCAACGGCTGTCCGGGATTATCTTGTTAGCGAAGGCGTCATTACACCGGATAGGCTTACCACAATCGGTTATGGCGAGACAGACCCTGCTATGTACGAAGCAGCGCCTAAAGAGATTTACTCAAAGGCGGCAAAGGCAAACATGAGGACTCTCTTTGAGATCATCGTGGAATAGAGCATGAGGGCAAGGGTCCGGAATCACATTGATCCGGACCCTTTTCTTTTGAAAAAAATAGCCGGCGCCCGAGAAAAGTTACGGCGTGTCAAAACCTGTCGACAGCAACATAACTAAAGAAGGCAGGCAGGGAAACGCCGGCCAAAAGGGGCAATCTTTCTGCGACCGCATCTAATTTCAGTGTCCGAGAAAAGGGAGTAACCGATGCGAAATTTTTTTGTAGGGCTGTGCCTATTGGTGTTTCTTCCCTTTATTGTGGGATTTGGCGATGTACCGCCGGATAAGAAGATCGAGCAGGGCGCCGATAAAAAAACCATGCTTTTCCCCAGGGACCAGCTGTTTTACGCTCCCATGGCGAGTCCAAAGGAGCCCCGTACCCATGTCACATATCTCCGCCTCAAACTCTCCGATGAAAGCTTCAACATCGGATCGGTCGGGTTCGGCGATAGCTTCGGCCTGGTGCGCTGGCCAGGTTGGGGTGAGGAGGACGCCTGGCAACTCAGTATCAGCGGGGCGGTCTTCGCCCAGTTCAATTTGGGCGCCGCCTCCGGATCCATGGACTTGATCAACGCCGACTATATTATCGGCATTCCGATAGGTTATCGGAACGGTTCCTGGTCAGCGCGGGCACGCCTTTACCACCAGTCCTCCCACCTGGGGGACGAGTTTCTTCTCCAGCCACAAAAACCGGAGCTTAAGGTAACGCGCATGAATTTGAGCTTCGAGGCTGTTGAACTGCTCGGCGCCTGGGAATGGAAGGGATTCCAGTTCACCGCCGGTCCTTCGTACATTGTCCACACCGACACCGACCTCAAGCCTGTCAGTGTCCAGGCAGGCATTGATTATCAAGACAGGGAGCCGTTATTCAAATCGTCGATGCGCCTGTTTGCCAGCGCCCTGTGCCATGCCTGGGAGGAAACCGACTGGAACCCCGACTATAATGTCAAAGTCGGCGTCAACATCCGCGGTCCCTATGCGGAAAAACGGGGCATTCAGATATTCGGCGAATATTACTATGGCAATCTTCCCTTCGGTCAGTTCTACAAACTGCGGGCGCAGTATTACGGCGTAGGAATTAACGTATCATTTTAAGCGCCAAGACGCTTGATTTAACTACTGAAACCAAATCTTTTTTTAATCTCTCCGGGTATATTCCCCGAAGCTTGCTACAAAGGAAGATGTTGCCATGATGAAGGAGATCTTTGCTTCCTGGGGAGGATCAAAATTCATGGATAATCTTCATGCCAAAGGGTTTATTGGTTGTGCCGGTTGTCATGGGAAGGATCTACCC
>JALNVY010000300.1 GCA_023231165.1 Syntrophales bacterium
ATGAATCGTGGCGCCGAGGGCTTCGGCGACCCTTCTGAGCATGCTCAAGGAATGGCCTTCGTAGGCAGTCGATTCCAGTCGGCTGATTTGCTGCTGGGTCGTGCCCACCCGTTTGGCAAGCTCTTTCTGCGAAAGGCCGGATTCCTTTCTCAAGGCAGCCAGCTCCAACGCGACATCCCATGCCTCCCCGGCTTTTTTGAAGCGTTCGGCAAAACCCTGATCTTTGAGTTGTTCCTCAAGATATTGATCGAAATTTGTTTTTCTTTTCATTGCGGATGCCTCATCAACCAATCCTGTTTCCTTTCCTGGGCGGTTTTCAAGACCCTATCCTGTATCTCCCTGCCTTTGTTGCGGATGGCGTGAACAGCGATCATGCGTTGCCCCTTCATGAAAAAATAGAGGACCCGGATATTTAGCTTCCCCACATGTCGCAATTCAAACAGCTCGTCTCCGACAGGTTTGGACAGCTGAGGACGGTGATACTGTCGATTTTGCAGTTTTTTCATACCTGCCAGGATAGCGGCAAAATCACCGGGGTCCGATTTCTTGAGATCGTCCAAAAAATCACGGACCGGACACTGTCCTGACGCTGTCTCATAGAACTCTACAGCGAATTGCATGACCTGTCAACACCAATATTAGTGTAATTCGTTGTCCACATCATTGATGAAATTGTGATCGCGTTTACAATCCACCCCAGTAGAACTCTTTTTAGGCGTTTTTCGATTATTTGCTGCGTAGGCTGGCCCTGGTCGTCAAGTTCCCAGTGCCGTAGCGGATAAGAGTAAGGAGAGTTGAGGATGGACCGTTCGAAGAATCGGTTGTCCATGGTTCGCTTTATCTCCTGATGCGAATATCGCTCTTTTAAGATCAGTAGATCGAATTGGTGACACTCAATACATCAATTAAGAAGGAATATCAAGATATCATGGCATTATAATGTGAAATATTCTGTGTTAGTGAAAAAAACTGGGGAACGAATTGCCGTTCGACGGTGCGGCCTCCCTCGTTTTGAACCGTTGCAAAAAATGCAAGAGTTGTCACTCTTCAAGATCGGGTTTCTCTTCTATAATCTGGCCATCACGATACACCATGACACCAATACCCGCCTGCAAAGCCCGCTTACGTGCCTTTTGGGCAGCCCGCTTCATTGCTATTTCGGCATTGATAAAATCGGGGTCACGTTGTTTTTCATTATTACTCGATTCCTCTTTTTTTAATGTCACTGTTTTGCTCCCTCTTCGATTAGGATGGGTGTACTTGAAGAACTGTTGAGTCCTACTTATGTTTTAAAGGTCTCGAGTTCGCCACCTTTATCCAAGCAGTGCTGTCAGTAGTCCCTGCACTACCCCGGTGACTTCCCCGGTAATGCTGCGCTTTTCGGCGTCGAGGTTGCGGTCCGGCTCGCTTACAGACATGATATTCATCCTGCTACCCAGTCCGCCGCCGGGGTGAGCATGAACTTTTCCAGGGGGATGCCGTCACCGCCGGCCAGCAGTTTCCGCTGCGGCTGGAAGGCCTTGTCAAAAGCATCCATCCCCGGCAGCCCTTCCTTGCGTGAGCCGCTTTTGACCTCAATGGCGACTACGGTCTTGCCGGAGCGCAGGATGAAATCCACCTCCCTGCCGCGCTCGCGCCAGTAGAAAAGCTCAACACCGGTTCCCGCGGCGCTGTTGAGCAGATGCGCCCCAACCGCCGATTCCACCATTCTGCCCCAAAATTCCCGATCCTTTCGCGCCTCATCAAAGGTAAGCCGCGATTGTGCACTTACGAGCGCTGTGTTCAATACCTGAAGCTTGGGGCTCGATGCCCGCTCGCGGACCTGATGGGCGGCAAACTTTTGCAGTCCCGTCAACATGCCGGCGCTGGTCAGCAGCTCCAGGTAATGGGCCAGGGTCGTCGTATTGCCCGCATCCTGAAGCTGCCCGATCATTTTCTGGTAGGAAAGAATCTGTCCGGAAAAGGAGCAACCGAGTTGAAAAAGTCGCCTGAGCAGGGCGGGTTTGTCAACCCGCGTCAGGAGCAGGATATCTCGGGAAAGGGTCGTCTCGATGAGCGAATCGATGATGTAACGCGACCAGCGTTGCCGGTCGTCGATCAGGTCGGCCGCTCCGGGATAGCCGCCGAAATAGATAAAGCGGTCAAGGTCCCATCCGAATGCTTCCCGCATTTCGGCGTACGACCAGTGGATCACGGGAATGATCTCAAACCGGCCGGCGAGGCTTTCTGTCAGTCCCCGCTGAATCAGGAGCGGCGCCGAACCCAGGAGAACGACCTTGAGGGATATACGATTGCGGGTGTCGCTGTCCCAGAGCCTCTTGACCACCTCAGACCAGCCGCTGACCTTCTGTATCTCGTCCAGAACCAGGAGCGCCCCGCCCTTGCCCACTGTCTCAGCAGCGAGAAATCTGCCTGTTTCCCATTGCTGCTCTATCCAGACCCGACTCTGAAGAGTAGGCTCGTCCGCGGAGGCATAATGGATCGGGAGCTGGTTATCATCCGTGATCTGGCGCACGATCGTGGTCTTTCCCGTTTGCCTCGGCCCGGCGAGGACCTGGATGAACCGGCGCGGTTCCCTTAGTCTTTTCAATAGTGTATGATACATGGGGCGATGGTACATCCCTGAAAACCTCCTCCATAAGCGTTACGGATAATGTGTGATTTACAATTTAATCAATACGCTGAGTAATTTTACTCACAACATTACCGGATGTCAAGCACGGTTTACTTACCGGGGCGCTTTCCCCGCGTAAATATTGTTGCCGGAGGTCTTCGGGGAACTTCTCGATGGCGTAGCGGAGCATGGTTCTGGGCATCTGCCGGTAGTGTGCTTTCAGAAACGATTCTTCCACGGCGAGATTGCGTTTGCCGATCTCCCGGAGCATCCAGCCCGTCGCCTTGTGAATCAGGTCGTGTTTATCGGCCAGGAGGAGCTCGGCAATCCGGAGGGTTGGGTCGAACTCCCCCTTTTTGATGTAGTGAAAGGTGGCCATGATGGCAATCCTGCGCTCCCAGACCAGCTCCGATGCGGCCAGGCTATGGAGGGGTGCCTTGCTTTGGCGCCGCAACCAGGGTCCGACGA
>JALNVY010000301.1 GCA_023231165.1 Syntrophales bacterium
CATGAATATTGAGCACAAACTGGGCATTCACGGTTCTTCTACCTGTACCCTGTCCATGGGTGAAAACAATAACTGTTACGGCTGGATGGTAGGCGAAAAAGAAGTTGTTGACGGCAAAGCCGTGGGTATGAAGCAGATGTTCGCGTATATGAACGAAGAACGTCTGAACACCGGATTATTCTCCCTGGGATGCATCGGCGCCGCCTATTATGCAGCCCTGGATTATACGAAGGTGCGGGTGCAGAGCAAACACTCCACCAATCCCAAGGGACCCAGCGTCAGGATCATCGAGCACGAAGATGTCCGCCGCATGCTGTTGTTCCAGAAATCCATTATGGAGGCCTGCCGGGCGTTGATTTACCAGTCTTATCTCTACCGCGACCTGTCTATGGATGCTACCACACCGGAAGAGAGAGCCTATTATGATGACATGTTTTCGATCAATAACCCTCTGTGCAAGGCCTATGCGTCCGACATGGCCAGACGCACAACCGAGGAGGCGATTCAATGCCACGGCGGCTACGGCTTCATGGAAGAGTATGCCGGGGCGGAACTGTACCGGGACGTCGTGATCTACGGTATCTGGGAAGGCACGAACTTCATCCAGGCCCAGGACTATACGGGCCGCAAGTTCACCATGAAGGACGGTGCGCCGTTCCGGAAGTGGGTAGCAGAAATCGACGAATTCGTTGCCAGTAAGAAGACAGACGAATTCACAGCAGAATTTGCGATGATGGCGGATGCCATGGTTGCTTTCAAAGATATCGTGGACATGAATGCGGCTTGGACAACCGGCGATAGGCAGATGAAACAGCTCTTCGCTACCCGGACCATGCATGCAGGGGCGAGAGTTTACTGCGGCAAGCTATTGCTCGACCAGGCCATCCTGGCGGCCGCTAAACTCAAAGAACTGGGTGACGACCACTTCGATGCTAATTTCTACAAGGGCAAAATCGCCAGCGCCAAGTTCTATGTCATGAATCATGTTACCGATATCTTTGGATATGAGAAGTCTATGAAGTGCGGCGACCGCAGTTCTATCGACATCCCTGAAGCAAGTTTCATGTAGTTCAAGTGAACCCTGCTTAAGGGCAGGAAGACCCTAAGTGTGAACAGCTAGAGCGGAATAAAATTCCGCTCTAGCTAATTACGCTAAAGAAAGAGTCCAGCTCAGCAAACCAAATTCAACCTTCAAGGCTATTCATTTCAAGCTGGCCGATATGGTGACGCAACTCGAAACCGCTGGGTTGCTTCTCCTGCGTACTGCCTGGATGGAAAACAACCACCGGGATTGCGAGAAAGAAACGGTCATGGCAAGATGTATGCCTCCCATGTCGCGATGCAGGCCGCCATTGAAGGCGTCCAAATCTTCGGCGGTTATATCGACTACAAATTATTTATTCAATTTAAGGGGGATACTAAGTATGAATTTTGGACTGACTGAAGAGCAACAAATGGTAAAGGATCAGGTAACCAAATTTGCCGAAATCAGGATCAAGCCCATTGCAGCGGAGCTGGATCACACCCATCGCCATCCGGAGGAAATATGCCGGGCTCTTGGTGAGATGGGCGTTATGGGTGTAGCAATTCCCACAGAGTTCGGCGGCGCCGGTATGGACATAGTCACCTACGTCCACGTGATGATCGCAATTTCCAAGGCCTGTGCAAGCTGTGGCGTCATAGTCTCCGTGAATAACTCCCTCTATGGATTCCCAGTCAATACCTTCGGGACGGAAGAGCAGAAGCTAAAGTACCTCACCCCGGTCGCGAGTGGAAAGGTTGAGGGCTGTTACGCCCTGACGGAGGCTGGCGCCGGTTCCGATGCCGGCGCTCTTGCCTGCAAGGCGGAGCTGAAAGGGAACAAGTTCATTGTCAATGGCACCAAGCGTTTCATCACCAATGGTAATGTGGCTCAGTATTGCGTGCTGGCGGCGACGACCGACTCGAGCAGGGGCTATAAAGCAGTTATCAATCTGATCATTGACCTGAAGAATACCCCCGGCTTCTCAACCGGTAAAATCGAGGAGAAGATGGGCATTCTGGCTTCCGGTACGGCCGAGCTGGTCTTCGAGGATGCGGAAGTCCCGGCGGCCAACCTGTTGGGCAAGGAAGGCCAGGGGTTCAAACAGATGTTGATGGGACTGGACTGCGGTCGCATCGGCATCGGTTCCCAGGCCTGCGGCATAGGCAAAGCCGCCTTGGAAGACGCACTGGACTATGCAAAGGAAAGGGTACAGTTCGGCAAGCCGATCTCCACCTTCCAGGCCATTCAGTTTAAATTGGCCGATATGGCCACGGAACTCGATGCGGCGGAACTCCTCCTCCTCAGGGCCGCCTGGATGGAAGACAATCATCTGGATTATGAGAAGGAATCGGCCATGGCCAAGATGTATGCCTCCGACGTCGCCATGAGAGCGGCTATTGAAGGCGTCCAGATCTTCGGCGGTTATGGTTACTGTAAGGAATACCCGGCGGAGCGTCACATGAGAGACGCCAAGATCTGCCAGATCTATGAAGGGACCAACGAAATCCAGAGAGTGATTATCGCCAGGAAGCTCCTTAGCCTTCGCTAACAGGAAGAAGGTTTACATTAACTTGGGTACGGGGATTATTATACCCCGCCCCCTTTAAATTTTGACGGTTTCGTAAAAAGTCCGGGTGCTGCGATGTGCTGTATCCTTTGTCACTGCTGGTACGCCAAGTACGACTCGTGAATCACCCTTTGCGCCTTGCTCACGGATCTTTTTACAAAGACGCCTATTATATAGTTTTTTAGACTCTATATGAAGTTGTCAAATATTTTAATAATGGAGAATATTTATGCATCCGGAATTGATCGATAGCCTGGCCATAGCCAACACGACAAAGATTGTATTTCTCATTATGGACGGACTCGGTGGTCTGCCGGGCTCGGAAGGGATGACCGAGCTGGAAACGGCGCAGACCCCAAATCTGGATGCATTGGCAAAGAAAGGCGTTTGCGGCCTTCTGGATCCCGTCGGTTACGGGATCACCCCGGGGAGCGGTCCCGCCCATTTTGCCCTGTTCGGATATGACC
>JALNVY010000302.1 GCA_023231165.1 Syntrophales bacterium
AAAGAAGAACTAATAAACGAGATCGAGAAAACTCCTGAACCGTTTCTCTTTGAGGTACTCGATTTTGTTCACTTCCTGAAAGCAAAAGCCAGCCGGGAAAAGTTGGATGTCGCAGTGATGAGCGAATCGACTTTGGCAAAAGACTGGCTGAAGCCGGAGGAGGATGAGGCATGGCAAAGTTTGTAAAAGGTGATGTTGTTGTAATTCCCTTTCCCTTTTCTGATCTGAGTCAATCCAAAAGACGTCCTGCTCTTGTTCTGACTGTGCTTCAAGGAAACGACCTTATTCTCTGCCAGATAACAAGTAAAACCGTCAAAGACAATTATGCTATTTCTGTCGATCAAAACGATTTTGCCTCAGGCAGTCTAAACCAAGAGAGTAACATAAGACCAAACAGGCTTTTTACCGCAGATAGTCAGATCATTTTGTACCGTATAGGCAACATGAAGAAAATCAAGTTTGACCAAATTGTTAATAAAATTATTGAAATCATAAAGGAATAATGTGCGAATCCGTCAATCCAGCCGATCGCTGCGCTCCGGCTGATTTTTTCGTTGCAGCGCGCACTTTTCACTTGACTCCTATGGGAGTTTTTAAAAGGTGGTGGCGAGGAGAGCGGTTTGATCAGCTGGAAGAGTTGAATCAAATTATTGTGTAATTATTTAATTTTATTATGTTAAAAGACGATAATCTTTTATGAAGAAATTTTCTTGACATTACATTCCCAATAGGCTAAAAACACCGGCACTTTCAAAAGGCGCAGGTCAGGTCCTACCGTTTTGGAGAGTTTCCAGCGTTCAGATGAGCAGACCTTTTGCAATCCACTTTTCTTTGTAATCTATCGTTGCATGATACATTCTTATTCGTCACGTCCAGAGGGAAACGCATAATCTGCCAAAGGTTATTGACCAGGTCCCGGTTGCGATTCCTTCAGGGACTGCCAATATAATGATTTTATTTAGGATATCCACATATGAACATCGAAGATATTAAAAGACTCCCCATCAGTGAACTGGCCACTCTGGCCAAAGACCTCAATGTGGCCGGCTACGGCGGCATGAGAAGGCAGGATCTAATTTTCTCCATTCTTCAGGCCCAAACGGAGAAAAACGGACTTATCTCCGGCTCCGGTGTCCTGGAAATTCTCCCGGATGGTTTCGGGTTTCTGCGGGCGGTGGATTACAACTACCTGCCCAGTCCCGACGACATCTACGTTTCGCCGTCCCAGATCCGGCGCTTCAGTCTGCGTACGGGAGACACCATCTCCGGAGAGGTCCGACCGCCCAAAGAAGGAGAGAAATATTTTGCCCTCCTCAAGGTCGACATGATCAATTATGAATCTCCCGAAGCCTCCCGTGACAAGATTCTCTTTGACAACCTCACGCCTCTCTATCCTGAGGAGAAATTTAACCTCGAATCGGATCCGGAGAATTTTTCGACCCGGATCATGGACCTGTTTACCCCCATCGGCAAAGGGCAGCGCGGCCTCATCGTCTCGCCGCCCCGAGCGGGTAAGACAATGCTCCTTCAGGATATTGCCCGCAGTATTGCCGCCAATCATCCCGAAGTGATTCTTATGGTCCTTCTCATCGATGAGCGGCCTGAGGAAGTCACGGATATGCAGCGCAGTGTCCAGGGAGAGGTAGTTTCGTCTACCTTCGATGAACCGGCCACCCGGCACGTCCAGGTGGCGGAGATGGTGATCGAAAAGGCGAAAAGACTGGTGGAACACAAGAAAGATGTTGTCATTCTTCTCGACAGTATCACCCGGCTGGCCCGGGCCTATAATACCGTCGTCCCGCCAAGTGGCAAGGTTCTCTCCGGAGGCGTCGATTCCAATGCCCTGCATAAACCCAAGCGCTTCTTCGGGGCCGCGCGAAATATTGAAAACGGCGGCAGCCTGACGATCATTTCTACGGCCTTGATCGATACGGGCAGCCGCATGGATGAAGTCATCTTTGAGGAATTCAAGGGCACGGGAAACATGGAACTCCATCTCGACCGCCGCATTGCCGACCGAAGAATATTCCCGGCCTTTGATCTTGTCCGGTCCGGTACGAGAAAAGAAGAACTCCTGATCCCGAAAATCAATCTCAACCGGATATGGATATTAAGGCGCCTTCTCCAGGAAATGAATCCTGTCGATGCCATGGATTTCATCATCGACAAGATTCGCAAGACGGAGAACAACCAGGCGTTTCTTGATTCCATGAATTCATAACAAGAAAGATTAAAAATATTTCTTGAATTTCTCAATTCTAGGAATATAATATGATCCCATTTTTTAAGGGAGGAAGGTTGAAAGCATGAAAGAAGGTATCCATCCAAAATACGAGGAAACTACAATTACCTGTGTGTGCGGGAGCGTTATCCATACGCGGTCGACGAAAAAAGACATTAAGGTGGAAATCTGTTCCCAATGTCATCCGTTTATAACGGGAAAACAGAAGCTCATGGACACCGCGGGGAGAGTTGAACGCTTCAACAAAAAATATGCGGGCCTAGGGAACAAAAAAGATAGTTGATTGTATTCCTGAAAGCCATGAACGAAGGATCAACCGTTCGCTCATGATCATGTTCAGCTCCGGTAAGGAAGTTCCCGCCACGATCCCATTGTGGGTCTGTGTATCTGGTCATGCAGGCCGGGCTGTCCGCGTCTGCGGTTCTGTTGACTCTATCCCCCCTTATTTTCAGTATTTTAACCGTATCAACAAATAGCCGCCGTATTCATCAGGAAGGGAATTTCCTGAAGAATATCAGGAGGATTTCCCCTTTGATCCCGGCAAGGTAACGATGTATAAAAAACTGAAGGAAATTGAGAACAGATTCGAGGATTTGCAGGTGTATTTAAGCGATGGTGAAGTCGTTGCCAAGCCCGCTCTCTACCAGAAATACGCCAAAGAACATTCCGATCTCCAAGATCTGGTCGAGACATACCGCGTCCATGAAGATATCAGATTGAGGATTGAAGAAGATCAGAAGATCCTGAAAGAAAATGATGAGGAACTCAAGGAGATCGTCAAGGAAGAAATGCCGCTGCTGAA
>JALNVY010000303.1 GCA_023231165.1 Syntrophales bacterium
TGCTGTTTCGTCGGCCATGATTCCCTCCTTCGACAAACGATTATTTGATTGTGGACTATATTTTATGGGGCCAATAAAAAATGGCTTCCCTTTATTCGGTGCGTGCAAACCATCCTTTACCGGTTATGCAAAGTCCTTTTTATGGATTATCCTTTACGTCCTCCGGGTTGACGGCCATTTCCATCTTATGGGGGCGCAGGATGGAGGCGATCACGGCGATCGTCAGGGCCCCGGCGATGAAGCCTAGAGACCAGCCGATGGGAATGTGGAAGAAACCCTGAAGGAGCATCTTGATGCCGACAAACATCAGGATGACCACCAGTGCGTGACGGATATAGTGGAAAATACTCATCAAACCGGCCAAGGCGAAGAACAGCGACCGAAGTCCCATGAGGGCGAAGACATTGGAGGTGTAGACAATGAACGGATCGGTGGTCACGGCCAGGATGGCGGGAATGGAATCGAGGGCGAACATCAGGTCGGTTGGGCCAATGACCAGGATAACGGCAAGCAGCGGTGTGGCGTGGCGGACGCCGTCAATATGAAGAAAGAATTTGCCGTCTCCGTAATCGGTGGTTACGGGCATCATTTTATGGAGGAGGCGCAGGATAGGATTCTTTTCCGGATGAATCTCCTCTCCATGACCCTTGGCCATCTTGATGGCCGTATAGATGAGGAAGACGCCGAAGACATAAATCAGCCAACTAAACTTGGTGACAAGGACGACGCCGACGGCGATAAAAATACCCCGCATCACCAGCGCCCCCATAATCCCCCAGAAAAGGGCCGTATGCTGATGTACCGGGGGTACGGAAAAATAGGTAAATATCATCAGAAAAACGAAGAGATTATCGACACTGAGGGAATATTCGAGGAGATAACCGGCCAGAAATTCGAGGGCCTTGGTCTGGCCTTTGAAGAAGTAAATTCCAATGCCAAAGATCAGGGCGATACTAATCCAGAAGCCCGTCCATTTCAGGGAATCCTTGATATCAATTTCTTTGCCCTTCTTGTGGCCGACGACCAGATCCAGGGTTATCATCGCTACGAAGAGAACAGCGAAGGCGATCCATCCGAAAACTTCAGTGGTCATTCAATTTTCTCCTTAGAATTTTCTCAATAATGTTGGGGAATTCATACTATGTTTTCCCTTTTCTGTAAAGAAAGACCCCAGCGCCGCAGGAGATCATGATAAAACACAGGATTTGACCCATTGTCAGGAAGCCGAAGTAATATCCCAGTTGTGCATCCGGTTGCCGGTAAAATTCGATGAAAAATCTGACCAGACCGTAGCCCATAAAATAAACAGCGAGGAGAAATCCGTCGAAGGGGCTTTTCTTTCTCAGTGCCCATAAAACGATAAACAGGACTATCCCTTCCAGGAAGGCCTCATAGAGCTGAGAAGGGTGGCGAAGCAGCTGTTCCGGATCGTGAGGGAATACCATGCCCCAGGGAACCGTGGTTGCTCGTCCGTAAAGCTCTCCGTTGATGAAGTTGCCGATGCGACCGAAGGTGTATCCCAGGGGTATGGCCGGACAGAAGAGATCTACCATACGCCAGAAATTTATCTGACGGCCTCTGCAGAACATGGCGGCGGCGAGTATGGCGCCGATTGCCCCGCCGTGAAAAGACATGCCGCTGATGCCCACAAAACGGATACCGTCGGAAAAATCAAAAGGAAGCAGAAT
The DNA here is from genome assembly GCA_023231165.1 of Syntrophales bacterium. GTDB lineage: Bacteria > Desulfobacterota > Syntrophia > Syntrophales > UBA8958 > UBA8958. The sequence continues at coordinate 1,689 of JALNVY010000303.1, forward strand.
TTCCCAGGGACGGTGTAAATAGTAATCGAAGTTGTAAAACAGGACATATCCCAGCCTGCCTCCCAGGATCAGTCCGATAATCAGCCAGATCATCAGGTCCTGGATAGTTTCCGCTGTATAGTCATATTTTTCATCCCTGATCCGGTATGTGACGAGGAAATAGGTCAGGGCGAAGGCGATCAGGTACATGAGGCTGTAGTAGCGAACCTGGAAGGCGCCAAATTCGAGGATATTCGGGTTGATCTGCCCGGGAAGGTATCGCCAGGCAGCAATCAGGGCATCCATCTCAGTATGCCTCTCCCTTGATCTCCTCGACGTACAACTGGGCGGCGTAGGCGGCTGTTGCCCCATCGCCGCAGGCCGTGATGACCTGGCGGAGGGACTTGTGGATGCAGTCCCCGCAGGCGAAGATCCCCGGGGCTGAAGTTTTCATGTCCCGATCGACGATGATGGCGCCATCCTTCTCGAGGGCAACCAGGTCTTTGACAAGGGTCGTCTGGGGAATCAGACCCACGAAGATGAAGACGCCGGCGGCGGGAATCTCCCGGGTTGCGCCGGTGGCTACGTCCTTTATTTTTATCCAATCTACTCCCTTGGCGCCGCCAATTTCTTCTACTACGGCGTTCCAGGCCATCTCGATTTTAGGGTTGGCAAAGGCCCGCTGCTGGAGAATCCCTGTGGCCCGCAAGCGGTTACGCCGGTGGACAATGGTTACCTTGGTTGCGAAATGGGTCAGAAAAATGGCTTCCTGCACCGCCGTATTGCCGCCGCCGACGACCGCCACTTCCCGTTTCCGGTAAAAGGGGCCGTCACAGGTAGCGCAATAAGAGACACCCCGTCCGGCAAATGCCTCCTCCCCGGGAACGCCAAGGTGGCGCCAGTAGGCGCCGGTAGCCAGGACCAGGGAAAGAGTTTCGTATGTCCGGCTATCCGTCAGGACTCTCCAGGCTTTCTTTCCTCCATGATTAATAGTCTCCAGGGCCTGGACGTCGGTAGTGATACACTCCAGGCCGAAGGCTACCGCCTGTTTCCGAAAGCTTTCCACAAGCTCAAAACCGTTGATACCGGCGGGGATGCCGGGATAGTTTTCGATGAGATCGGTAACGGTGATCTGACTTACGGTCGAGGCCCCGGAGATGAGCAAGGCCTTCAGACCGGCGCGGGCGGCATAAAGTCCGGCAGTATAGCCCGCCGGCCCTCCCCCGATGATAACGATATCATAAAGGGCTGATTCCGTTGATGGATTCATGAGTTCAGAATTCCTCCTTGGTGTATTATAGAATATTCCTTAGAATTCAATTACATCCGCACCTTATAGAATAAATCGGGGAGCGTGTCAAAAGAATATAATAAAA
>JALNVY010000304.1 GCA_023231165.1 Syntrophales bacterium
AAGGATGCGTCCTTCCCATGCGGAAGGAACCTCTCCAAGTCCGCAAAGCTGTTCATCCGTTCCAGACGTTCGATATCCCTTCGATACCATTCTTGCCAGCCCGTCCGGCGAAGCCGCCCGGCGACGAAGAATTTCATGACCGGTTTGACCAGGTACATCCAGGCGGCGGTCCACAGCCGGCCCTGGCTCCTGGCGAAAGGCGACGGATTCCACCACCCCAGGGCGGTCTGCCGATAGTACCAGAAGGCGTATTGCAACTGCTCGGCCTCCATGTGCCGCGTTCTCACGTTGGCCCACATACCGTTGTACCGTTCATAACGGTCGGGGTTCACCACCAGTCCTTCGCCCATCAGGTAGTCCCGGATAGGGGTTTTGGGAAAGGGGGAGAGCATCTGGCAGTATGAGGCGTCGGCCTCCAGGTCATTTAGAAACTGGTAGTTCGCCCGGACTGCTTCTTCATCGTCATCGGGCAATCCGAAGATCAAGCCGCCGATCACCATGATACCATGCCGGTGACAGATCTCGATCGCCCGCTTCGCCTCGGGGACGATATCGCCCTTTTCCATGGTCCGGAGGTTATCCCGAGATACACTCTCGATTCCCAGAAAGACGGACCGGAAGCCAGCCTGGGCCATCTTTTCCACCATCGCTTCATTTCGAGCCATGGAAACACAGTCGGCCTGGACAACAAACTTCAATTTACGATACTTCCGGCCGATAATGGCGTCGCAGACCTCCGTAACCCATTTCGGATTCAGGACCATGTTATCGTCGGTAATGAACACGAGCCGCGTCTTTTTCCGATGATAAATTTCGTCGAGATCGGCGAGGATGCGATCAATGGGATACGTCCGGTAGGAGCGGCCGTACATATGGCGGATGCTGCAGAAATTGCAGTTGCGGGTGCAGCCCCGGGAAGTTTCCATGACCTCTATCTTCGAATACATGACATGATAGCCGGAGGTCAGGCGCCGCCGGTCCCGGATGGGCAGCTTCAACCGGGATAAATCGCAAAGAGCTCCCGTGGGGTTGTGGAACCACCGCCCATCCTGTTTATAGGAGAGGGAGGGGATCGAATCCAGGCGATCGGTCCCCTCCAGTGCGTTTACCAGCCGGCGAAAGGTTTCCTCTCCCTCGCCCCGGACCATGAAGTCTATCGTATTCGCTTCGGGAGAAGCGCCCATTTCTTCGCTCATCAAGGTGGCGTGATATCCCCCGACGGCAATCCTTGCCCGGGGGAGGATGCTCTTGATGAGCCCGATCAAGGCAAGGCAGGTTGGATACTGCCAGGTCATGGCCGACAGGCCGATGAGATCGGGATCGATTCTTTTCAATATTTTCTCAAGATAGCCCGCGATGTGGTTTCTCTTGCGGACGAGGTCGATTAGGTAGACCTCATGGGGTTCGTCGATATTGCCGCCCACGCAGGCAATGCCGTGATTGGGCATGTGAATCGCCATTTCATGGATGATTACGGGCACAACGTCGGGCATGGAGATGAGAACAACTTTCATCGTACCGCCTCCTTCCCTTCCATCAGGGCGTACGCCTCCGCCATGAGTCTGGGCAGGGAAAAGACGCAGCTTTTGTAATCCGGCTCGATGCTCCCCACCAGTGCGACTTCGATGGGCTGACGGCTCCCGGTATGGAACCATAAGCTGTCCGGTGGATAGAGTTTATTCGTCCCGCCGATCGACACGACCCGGATAGGCGCACGACAGAGCTTGGCGATGCTGAAAGCTCCCTTGTCAAAAGGGCCGATCCTGCCGTCGCGGCTACGCGTCCCCTCGGGGAAGATAAAGAGATTTCCCCCTGCCGCGAGGTATCCCGCCATGTTCTTGACCTGATTCATCATGTCCTCCGTGAACAGGCCGTCCGCCATGGAAGGCATATACCCGGAGGTCTTCAAGATCCAGCCGAACACCGGGTATTGGAAATAATCGCTTTTAACGATGGTTTTCTGTTTTTCATAGAGCGATACAAACAGAATGGGGTCCAGAAAGGACAGATGATTGGCGATGATGATGGAGGAGCGGATGGAGGAGACCTCGTCGGAAATGCGCCATTTCACGCCGGGGATGAGGACGCGCACCAGGGAGAAAAAAAGCCGGTGCAGGATTTGATTCAATTTCTGGAAGGACGCTTCCCGCCGTGGGGAAAAAAAGAAAGTATACAAGTAAAAAGGGGAGAAGATCACGAGATACCCCATGATGTAGTAGAACCAAAGAATGAGTGTGACGGCAATATCCCAGATGCGTCTCGTCAATGATGACAGCATACGAACGCCATTAACGGCCTTCCCATTTCTTGATGATAATGCTCGTATTCACGCCGCCAAAGGCAAAATTCTGGATGGCGGCGATCCTGAGCGGGCGCTCGCGCCGGACTCTGACATGATTGATCATGGCGCATCGCTCATCAACCACCTCCAGGTTCAGTGTCGGCACGACAAAGCCTTCGGCCAGGAGATATGTCATGATGATGGTCTCAATGGCGCCGCAAGAGCCCATGGTATGACCCATGTAACTTTTAAACCCCGTCACGGCGGGCCCGCCTCCGTATGCATTATAGATTGCCTGCGCTTCAATCACGTCGCCCATCTTGGTTCCCGTCGCATGGGCGCTGATGTAATCCATATCGTCCGCCGGGATCTTAGCGTCTTTCAATCCGAGGCGGATGGTCTCCGTGATGCCGCCCAAATTAGGAAGGATCAGGTCGCCGCCGTTGTTGTTGCAGGAAAATCCGATTACCTCCGCAAGGATGGACGCTCCTCTTTTCCGCGCCTGTTCGTACTCTTCCAGAAGGACGGCGCCGGCCCCCTCCCCCACAACGAGACCGTCGCGCTTCGTGTCGAAGGGGCGCGGGGTCAGTTGCGGCGTATCGTTGAAGGCCGTGGAGCAGGCAAGCAGATTGTCGAAGACGGCAACAGTGGTCGTGTCGTACTCGTCCGCCCCACCACAGATCATGGCATCCTGCATCCCGTATTTGACCATTTCATAGCCGTAGCCGATGGACTGGCTGCTCGTCGTGCAGGCCGT
>JALNVY010000305.1 GCA_023231165.1 Syntrophales bacterium
GAGTTGAAACACCTCCCCTTCCGCCATGAGGTTGGTTGCCCTGGCGAGGACCTTGATGATCTCCAGGTTCCCATGCTCGGCCATGAGTTGGAAGGCTTCGGAATAAAGGAAATCGCCGACCAGGACGCTGGCGGCGTTCCCCCAGACATTATTGGCAGATGTTTTGCCCCGGCGCATGTCGGCGTCGTCGATCACATCGTCGTGGAGCAGGGTTGCGGTGTGAATGAATTCGATCACGGCTGCCAGGGGATGACGCCTTTCTCCCTCATATCCGCAGAGGGAAGCGGAGGCCATGAGGAGGAGCGGACGGAATCGTTTTCCGCCGCTGCCGATGAGATGCTGGCTGACCTGGGGGATCAGGCTGACGTCGGAACGAAGGGCAGTGGCCATATAGCCTTCCACCTTCCGGAGATCCGCCTGATACCTGTTAAAAACGTCTCGAATATTCATAGGTCCTTTCTATCAATCGTTTCGGCAAAGAGATCATATTCATTGGCCGCCCGGATGCGGACGGGGATGATCTGGCCGGGCTTGAGCCGTTTTCCCCGGACGTAGGTCACGCCGTCGATTTCCGGGGCCTGGCGGGAGCCCCGTCCGAGGAAGGGATAATCCGGCAGATCGCTCTTCCCTTCGATGAGGACCTCGTCAAGGGAACCGACTTTCTGTTGCAGGATCTCAAAGGAAATGGAGGACTGTTCCTCCATGAGCGCGTCCCGGCGCCGATTTTTCTCCATCTCGGAAATGCGGGAGGGCAGCGTTGCCGCCGCCGTTCCATCTTCTCGGGAGTAGGTAAATACCCCCAGATGATCAAAGCGTATCTCCCTGACAAAATCCATAAGGCGGTCAAACTTTCTCCTGGTCTCGCCGGGAAAGCCGACGATGAGGGAGGTACGGATAGCTATCCCCGGTCCCAAAGCACGGACCATCCGGATGACTTTCCGAAGGTCCTGACTATCGCCATGCCGATGCATGGCCTTAAGAATGTCATCGTCAATGTGCTGGATGGGCATATCCAGGTAGGAACAGATTTTCTTTTCCCCGTCCAGGCACCGAATCAGCTCCGGAGTAATCTTTGTGGGATAGGCATAAAGCAAGCGTATCCAGGCGATGCCATCCACAGCGGCAAGTTCCGACAGGAGGCGAGTCAGCCGGGGCCGGCCCCGCAGATCACTGCCGTATGCCGTCGTGTCCTGAGCGATGACGATGAGTTCTTTGACTCCCTGTCCGGCAAGAGCCCGGGCTTCGGTAAGAATGTCCGCGGGAGGTCTGCTCCTGGCCCGGCCACGGATATCGGGAATGATGCAGTAGGCGCAGCGATTGCCGCAGCCTTCGGCGATCTTGAGATAGGCGCTGTAGGCAGGGGTCATGAGCAGGCGGGGATGTCCTGCCTGCATCAGAAAAGTCGGCTTGCCGATTTCCACCCGGTGGTCGCTATTTGTCTCTGATTCCAGTCTGGCAATATGATCAGCGATATTATGAACTTCCGCCGTACCGAGGAAAAGATCCACTTCGGGGAGGGTCGGCGCAAGATCAAGACCGTAACGCTGGGGAAGACAACCCGTAGCGACGAGATATGTACAGGTCCCCGTGCGCTTGTATTGGGCCATGAGGAGGATGGCTTCAATCGCCTCCTCCTTGGCCGGGAGAATAAAAGCACAGGTATTGATGATCAGGATATGGGCCTCTTGGGGGGACTTGGTGATACTGTAACCCCGGGAGGTCAGGATGGCCGCCATGACTTCGGAGTCCACAAGATTTTTGGGGCAGCCAAGGCTGAGGATATGGAATTTTTTCTTTTTCATAGATATTTTTTCTTAATGGTTATCTGACCATTGATGACTTAGCAAAAGGCCCGAAAATTACTTCAATCGGGGGTAAGTTTCCTTGCCAGGACCTTGCGGGGTTTGACGCCGTCGGAGGGGCCCACGACTCCATCCGCCTCCATCCGCTCGATGATCCTTGCCGCCCGGTTGTATCCGATCTTCATGTAGCGCTGCACAAGAGATATCGAGGCCTGTTTCAGATCCGTGACCAGTTCCACGGCTTCGTCATACTTTTCATCGTATGCCTCTGCTTCCCGTTGGGGACTCTCCAGTGAGGTTTCATATTCCGTGATCGAATCATCGTAATCCGGTTTGGCCTGCTGTTTCAGGAATTCCACGACTCTCTTTATTTCCCGATCTGCCACGAAAGCGCCATGAATACGCGTCAGCTTTGATGTTCCGGGGGGAATGAACAGCATGTCTCCTGCTCCCAAAAGGGCCTCGGCCCCAAGTTGATCGAGGATGGTCCGTGAATCGACCTTGGAGGAGACCTGAAAAGAGATACGGGTGGGAAAATTGGCCTTGATAACGCCGGTGATGACATCCACGGAAGGACGCTGGGTGGCGATAATCAGATGGATACCTGCCGCCCTTGCCATCTGGGCGATCCGGGCCAATGATTCCTCGACATTTCTGGGTGCAACCAGCATGAGGTCGGCAAGTTCATCGATGACGATAACGATATAAGGCATGCGGGGGGTTTTTTCCTTTTCGGCCTGCTTGTTGTATGCCTCGATGCTTTTCCCGCCGATTTCGCTGATGACGGCGTAGCGTCTTTCCATTTCTTCTACCGCCCATTTAAGAACATGGGCGGCCTTTTTCGGATCGACGACGACGGGGTGAAGAAGATGGGGAATGCCTTCATATGCGGAAAGTTCGATTCTTTTGGGATCGATCATCAGAAATTTGACCTCGTCGGGAGAAGCCTTGAAAAGAAGGCTGCAGATCATAGCGTTAAGAGAGACGCTCTTTCCCGAACCCGTTGTGCCGGCGATGAGGAGATGGGGCATGCGGGTGAGGTCGTTGATGACCGGGGAACCCATGATGTCGACGCCCAGGGCGATTGGGAGTTTAATCCGGGATTCGCTGAATTTGTCCGAATCGAGGACGTCCCGGAGATGGACCGCTTCCCGCTCGAGGTTGGGAATTTCAATGCCGATCACGGCCTTGCCGGGGATCGGGGCGATGATCCGGATGCTGGCCGCCTTTAAGGCC
>JALNVY010000306.1 GCA_023231165.1 Syntrophales bacterium
AATGTCTTCTTTTCCAAAACGCCGGAAAAGCAATGTGCCGAGGATAAGGCAGTAAAGCAGGACATTGATGAGTGGATATATGGACCCGAATCCATGGAATGCTTCGCTACTGATCAACGAAGAAGCTGTCTGCTGCGCCCCTGAGATCTTTGGCCATAAATAGTAGATAGCTTTCCACCATGTCCAGTCCGACGTCGGGAGGGCGCCCGGTTGCTGCAGCATTGCCTGCGCCATCTGGCTCTGGCTTAGCGCGGATATCCCGTCAGCCACAAGACCCGCGACAGCGATGCCCATAACACAAAGAAAAGCGACGATGTCGGGCATCAGGAGCGATAAAAGAAGCACGGCAATAACCACAAATAGCAGGTTGAGAGAACATAGCAGTGAGGCAATGAGGTATTCCGGCATGACAACCTGCAAATTTATGGATGTAATCAAGAACACAATGCTGTGCAGGATGAACATGAACAGTACCGATAAAGCCCACAATCCGATGATCTTGCCCATTACATACTGCCACCGGGCAATCGGTTTTGACAAAATACACGATTGCATCCCATCGTCCCGATCACGCCTGAATACACGCATCGAAAGTAAAGCTGTTATGAGCATCACCCCGGCGGCAATGATGTGGAAGGTCACTTTCGACACCGCCCTGACAACGGTGGCCGCATCGAGAAACTGCCCGTTCACCATATAATTGCCGTGATAACAACCACGAATAAGAAATACGAAGATGGCGCAGATAACGAACATGATGATGAAGCTTTTCTGCCGCACTTCATCAATAAGCGTGTATTTCGCAATCCTGATGATCGGGGGAAGTGCTTTCGATGTTTTCATGTCAACCTTTCACAAGCCTTACAAACACATCTTCCAGGGTCTCACCGTCCTTGACAATGGCGGAAATCTCGTCTTTTACCAGTAGTTTGCCGCGGTTGATGATCGCCGCGGTATCGCATATTTTTTCGACTTCCGACAGTAGATGTGAATTCAGGAAGATGGTCATTCCTTGATGTCTAAGCGACTCTAAGAGCTGGCGAATTTCTCTGATACCGATGGGATCAAGACCGGCGGTAGGTTCGTCGAGAATTAACAGCTTCGGATTTCCGATGAGGGCAGCGCCGAGTCCGAACCGTTGAATCATGCCCTTGGAATAGGTGTTCACCTTGGTGTATTCCCTGCCTTGCATACCGATAAGCTCGACGATGCGCCGGCATTGATCCATGGCATCGGCCCGGCTTATATCCAATAGCTCCGCACAGCGTTGCAGGTACTGCCATCCGGAAAGGTATGGTGGAATATGCAGGTTTTCAGACAGATAACCGACGGCAGTTCGGCAGGCGGCTTGTGTACTTGGAAGGCCGTTTAACGATAAGCTTCCCGATGTCGGCCGTGTAAAACCGAGCAGCATTTTAACGATCGTCGTCTTCCCGGCGCCATTGGGTCCCAGCAGAGCGAAATACTCTCCCGTCTTGACGGAGAAGGATACGTTGTCAACAGCCGCCAGGGAATCGTATCGTTTTGTCGCGTTGTTCAATTCAATCATAGCGGGCGCTCATGTTAATCCTTTAATAGGGCACTTCATTTACAACGGGATGATAGAGAAAAAGATTGTTACGGATAAAATTGATTCTCTTGTCCATATCATCGAGAGAATTGCAGACGTAGGTCGTCACCAGCTTTCCATCCTTGGCAAACTGGATGTGTTCTTTTCCTGCATAGCAGAAATTGCCTTTATGATATTTCGGATCTGTCGGGTTCACTTCCGGTATGACCGCGATAAGGGCCTTCGGTTCGGACCAGGGACCCTCCAGTTTCGAAGCCTCGCGATACAGCAACCGATTCCCCTTGTTATGTATAGATAGATAAACGGCAATCCACCGTTTCCGGCTTTGGTGGTAGCGGACGCTGAGCTCTGAAACGCCGGCATCCAGAACGATTTTGGCCTTCCCCGGATCCAATCCCTTTCGCCACGTATCATCCTTTGCATAATACTCCATGGCCCTCGCCGGATCGTGGAGCCGGTCCGTCGGAATACGGACCAGGATATTTCCCAGGACCCCCGGCGCCTGCTCGGAAGGAACACAGAAGGGATAGAAATAAACCTCCTTGCCGGAGACGACGGAGGTCGCAGCCAATGAGGCAATACCGGGAGGGATGGCCGCCGACCAGTCCAGATATTCCACGGACCAGTCGTGAGGATCTTTGCCGTGATAATCCCGGATCATCGCGATTTTGTGTCCGGTGATCTTGAATTTGAACGGTCCTTCCATCTTCGGCGTCGCCTCAATGACCACCAGGGGTATGTAGAGCCTGTCGTGAACCTTGAATGGATCTTGCGGCCACACCCATTGCTTGTCGCCAAAAGAGGAGATAAATCGGCCATCTTTTTTTTCCAGGAAGTAACGGATGTCGAATCGTCCCTCTTTGCTGCAGGTCGAGATCGCCAAAGTCGTCCCCAGCACGAGATTCATATCCACCCTGTTTTGCCTGCCCTCGCGATCGGAGGCAAAGGTGTCTCCGAAGAGCCAGAGCGTCCGTCCGTTATCAAGTAAAATGGAATAGGCGCCATCGCCTCCATACCAGCCGTCGCGGTCGGGGAAGCTGGGGATACATCCGGCGGCGGTGAGGGAGGCGGGGTGACCGATTCCGCTGAAAAAGGGAAAGAGGGAAAACATCAGCACGGCTGCGAATGACACCAGGAGCCGCAACGATTTCTTCCTTGAATCAACCATATAACAGATCAAGAGCTGCTTTTTCATGGCGGTAGCATATGAAGAATGGTCCTGTGTGTCAATGGGATTTTGACCATACATTTTTCTTGATTATTCAAAGAATCCGTGTATATTCGCAACCTACTGCAACCTATCAGCTTAGTTCCATGATGTGTTATTCTTTTCCCCCGAAAGAAAGGAGGACCTTGTGGCAACCACTGAAACCTACATGCCCAACCAACTTTATGCCGTTCCCCTGGCCGAACTTCAGGCGGACCCCAATCAGCCCCGCAAATACCTCGATACCCAGGCCCTGGAA
>JALNVY010000307.1 GCA_023231165.1 Syntrophales bacterium
GGTGACCTTCGGGAGTGAGATGCCCCCCGTGACATGCCTCAAGCCTTTTATAGGTCACACCGTGGGCGCCTGTGGCGTCAACGAGCTGATTCTGTTCACAGAATCGGTAAAGACGGGATTTGTACCCTCCACGCCCGGCTTTCAGGAAGTGGACGATAAATTGAATCTGACGCCCCTGCTGGAAAACATGGAAGCCGATGAGGGTATATTTATGCTCAACTATTTTGGATTCGGCGGCAACTGTACGACCCTCATCCTCTCCAATAGGGACGACAGGAAATGAGCGAAATGTATATTCACAGCGCCTCGTCATTTATCGGGGAGGAAAACACGGACCCACTTTTCTTAAAAGAAAAGCTAAGAGGCTACACCGAGGAAAATTTCCGCAGGGTAAACAGATTCATCCTGCTTACCCTGCTTGGCGCCCGTCAGTGTATCCATAATCACGCCCTTGATTTTGACACGGCCATCTATCTCACCACGGAGCACGGCAACCTTGGTGATACCGCTTCGGTTCTCGATGAATTATATACGGACGGGTCGCTGCCAAAACCATTTGGATTTATCAATACAATGAGTAATACCGCGGCTTTCTATCTTGCCCGGAACCTGGGTGTCCGGAGCCGCAACATCATGGTCTCCAGCCAGCATCTTTCCTTTGAAAGGGGGCTGGAGCTCATGAAAGTGGATTTTGCCCTTGGCGAGACAAATGCCCTGATCGGCGGCGTGGATGAGGCCCTCCTTTCACGAACTGCCCTGGAAAAACAAACCAATCGCGTCTATAAGATGGTTAACGGGAGTGGCTGGCTTTATGTCAAGTCCGTGAAGGATGGCGCCTGCGGGGCAATTTCGGAGATCAAGTCGTTTAGCGACGGACATTCATGTATAAAATGGATAAGAGAACGAGGAAGATCGCATATAGACGTCGTTTCTTTCGGCGCCCTCATTGATGATGATGAAGCCGCTGCGATGAAGGAAATTTTACATCCCAAGGCCGAGTTTGATTACCTCCGCGACTACGGATATTCAGGCTCAGCCACGGCCTGCGGTGTGGGCCTGTTCATAATGCTTTTTCATGGGAAAACCCTGCTGCATATCAACAGGGACCAGCGCGGTCATTTTGCCGTCATCGAAGTTGAGCGGTATTGAATAACTGCGATGATAACCTTCCTTTTTTCTCCCTTATGAAATCTTCCGAAGCATCAGGTGGACCTCTTTCTCCGCCTTGCCGGCCATTCTGAGTAGATTGGCAATATGGGGCAGATCGATCTCGGTGTCTTTTCTTTTGAACGTTCTCGCGCACACCAAGGCAAAGTTGCGCCAGAGAGTGCCTGCCTCCGTCATTTTTCTATGGGCGTCCTGCAAGACGGGCATCTCCAGGCGTTCATAAGCCTCCTCCAGAAATGCGGCATACATGTAGCGAAATCCGCCCCCACCGGTGCCGACCTCTTCCTGCATCAGCGTAATATGTCCCAAAAGTGATCTTATATATTTTTCACTCTTCTTTCCGCCGAGCTTTTCGAGATAATTGGCGAGATAAAATATCCCGCGGACTCCACAGGGGGCCGGGGCGCTCAGCATCATGAAATTCGTCCGCTTGATAGATTTCAAAATCAGGGGATTAAGATCGATTTTTTCAGGAATATAGGTCGGATAATACATAAAGCCCTTCGGGGCCATGATACCCTTTGCGAACCGGGCATTCTGCAAATCTTGCGGTTTTATCCGTGTGGTCTCTTCGATAAACAGTTCACTAACCAGATACTCCCCGTTTTCTTTACCGAAGATGACGATGTTGTGAGCATTAAACGGAATTCTCATTTCCTCGGGGAAAAATGGAAGCCAGAAAACGGATGCCTGAACCCCGACAACCTGTTTTTTATCGGCCAGTTCACTGAGCTCCTCCATGGCCTTTACTTCATCCCGGTATTTCCTGACTTCGAATTTGACACCGAGGCGCCTTTGAATCCCGCCAATGATCGATTTGGGAATGCTGCGGTAGGCGACAACCGGCATACCCCCCGTCATCTTGACAAAAGGCAGAAAAGCAAACATCATTCCACTGGCAAGTCCGAAAACCATCGGCTCGGATATCTCCAGCCCATGATGCCTTAAAAGCGAAGTTACCGTACCTGTTTCACAATGGGCATAAGTTCTATGCTCATATGTATCCTTGATTTTCAATTATGCATCCTCCCGGAAGTTTATGAGATCGTCCACTTGAACCTTGAATATCTTTGCGTATTCCTGCAACTTATTCCGATCCAGTTTTTTGAATACGTCGGGTTTGAAGTGTCGCTTCAATCGCCACACGGCAACTCCCATAGCCTGGGCAAGAGCTTTGGGATCGAGCAACCGTTTATACATAAAATATTCTATGGAAGATGATTCATTTCTCAAAACACGTTGTTTGACTTCTTCCGCCTTCTCATGAGAAGCGTCGGCAAAGGGCACCGTCATGACTAAATGGTCATCATATCTTTCCACGGTCGTTTCATATTTACCCTGGTCATCGACTTTGTAAATCCTCCAGACCATTGGTTTCCAACGTGTTTCGCGGGTCACAAGCTGATTTTGTTTAACATCCTTAGTTGTCATCCTTCCCCCTTTTTTTCACAAGCGACAGCATATTTACTTTGTGGTTATAAAATATGAAAAAGCCGCCGCAATCAAACCGGTCACGGCCGCCAGGAAAGAATATAATTGATAATTGTGCCTATGGCAAGAATAGTTATTCAGCCGATTTGTTTTCACTGGACGAACCCGGCTGGGGCGATGTTTTTACCAGCCTGACGCCCCCATGAAAAAAAGCAGCTACATTTTGCCGATGGTTGTTGAAGATGAAAAGGACCGTGGCCACGGTTCCCGCAACCGCCTCCGTTCGTAGGCCGCAGGCGATGATCGTGCCGAGGGCAAGGACGGCGATCATGAAGAACGAAGCGATGAAGGGGATCCGGGCGATCCCATATACAACGACCCAGACAAGTGCCGAGATGCCCGCGGATATGGGCGAGATCAGAACCGTAAACCCCAGA
>JALNVY010000308.1 GCA_023231165.1 Syntrophales bacterium
AAGACGATGTCCGCCATGGCGGCGGTCGGCGTCATGAACAGGTCGGCCACAGCCATGAAATCGAGCTTTTGAAAGGCTTCGTAGGTCTTGCGGCTATCCGCCCAGGCTACCATGGGATTGGTGCACATGGCGTAGTATCCCTTGACAGGATAGGGAACCCCTTCCAGGATCGCCTTGCGGAAGAAGGCAGGGGCGATGGTCATCAGGCGGGGAATCACACCGTAATGGCGGCTGATCATCTCCTTGGCCTTATCCGGAATGAGATCGGCCCGGACAAAGGGTCCCATCCCCATGATCTTGGGATCATAAGCGTTTACATTGCCGCCCGCCACCTCGAGGTTCCCACAGATGGCCATGAGACACAAAAGGCCGCGGATGACGTGGAAGGCATTAACATCGTGCTCGATGGGATTGCCCCACTGAATGGCCGCCGGCTTGGCAGCGGCGTATTTGCGGGCCGCCGCGCGGATCTGATCCGCCGGGACCCAGGTTATTTCAGCGACTTTTTCCGGCGGATAATCCTTTACCTGCCGGGCGAGGTCCTCAAAGCCGTGGGTCCATTTTTCGACGAATTCCTTGTCGTAGAGCCCTTCTTCGATGACGACGTTGAGCATGCCCAGAACGAGGGCGTGGGCCGTGCCGGGCCGCAGACGCAGCCATAAGCCGGCCTTTTTGACGAGTTCGATATTACGGGGATCGACAACGATCAGTTCCGTCCCGTTCTTCAGTTGTTCGTCAAGGTTGCTGCGGATCTGCCCCTCTTCGTTGGTAGCGGTGATATTGCTCGCAAAGAGCATGACCAGCTTCGTGGGATGATGGAGATCCGCCACGGGATAGAACCCGCAGGTATGGACCCCGGTGATTTCCCGGGGGGCGTGGCAGATGTCCTGGGAAGCGATGACGTTGGGAGATCCGAAAAGATTGGCCAGGCGAATCAAAATGAAATGCTCCAGTCCCTTGGGCATCCCGACGCCGAAAGCCACGCCCTTGGCCCCGTATTTCTCCCTGACCTTGTTGAGGCCATCCGCAGTTTCCTGCAGGGCGTCCGCCCAGGAGAGGCGCTGCCACTTCCCCGCTCCTCTTTCCCCTACCCTCTTTACGGGATATTGGAGGCGATCGGGATGATTCAGCCGTTCGGCGGAAAGCCTGCCCTTGGGGCACGTATAGCCCTTGTTCAGATAGCCGTCCGGATCTCCTTTGATCTTTGTTATCTTACCGTCCTCTACCCCGACAAGGAGGGCGCAACCACCGTGATCCCAACGTGAACAGTGTGTCTTGAACCATTTAATGTCTTCAGCCATAATTAATCCTCTCTCTCGGCAGTCTGCCGTTCACAAATATTCTATACCCACCACCGGCTTGACCGGTTATTTTTCCTCAGCAAGCCGGTAGAAATATGCCTGTCACCAATATACATGTCAACGCTTGAATTTATTCGCAGCCATCTTATACCGGAGATTGTTTTAGAAGTAAATAATGCCTAATTTAACATATACAGAAACCGCTGAAATGAGGATTCACTCATTGTCGAAGAGTTGGAAACGCAAGCTACAGAATGAAAAAGGAAAGTAAGCCAATTTTCGTCTTCATCGG
Organism: Syntrophales bacterium; assembly: GCA_023231165.1. Classification (GTDB taxonomy): domain Bacteria; phylum Desulfobacterota; class Syntrophia; order Syntrophales; family UBA8958; genus UBA8958. Next base: position 1,594 of record JALNVY010000308.1, read on the forward strand.
AACCCCTTGACGATGGCTAGTTTCTTTAAGAGGAAAGGAAGGGGGGCCGTGTTCGGTCACGGCCCCCCGATGATTATACCATCGGTTATCCCTTGGCGGCATTGATGCCGGCAATGCGACCAAATACTACGCAATCTGCGGTTGCGTTTGTTCCGAGCCTATTTGACCCATGAACGCCTCCGGCAACTTCTCCGGCAGCATAGAGTTTCGGGATGACAGCGCCAAAGATGTCAATGACCTGGGCGTTCTTGTTGATCCTCAGGCCTCCCATGGTGTGGTGAACTGCTGGCCACTGCGCAACGGCGTAAAAAGGTCCCTTGTCAAGGGGAAGCATCGCTTTGGTGATCGGCTTGTTGAAATCGGGATCTTTCCCCTCCTTTAGATAGCGATTGTGGTCGCTGACCGTCTTCTCAACGACATCGGCGGGAAGGCCGATTTTTTTCGCAAGTTCTCCGACCGAATCCGCCGCGACAAGACGACCTTTTTTCAAACCGGCATCCAGTTCCTCCTTTTTATAGCCCATCAGGGGAACCATGGCGGCGCTGACGATGGTATAGGTAGGCCTCATGCCTGGTCCCAGGTTAGTCTGTGCGAAGGCGCAGACATCACGGCGCTCCAGTTCACTGACAAAACGTTTCCCGTTCTTGTTAATATAAATAGCACCGCGGCCTGGACCACTGAACGGAAACACGGCGGGAGTATCCAAGGTACCTGTATTCGGATCGGCAAAGGGATAGAGTTGGATAAAATTCAGTTGCAGGGCATCGGCGCCGACAGCCTGGGCAAACCGGATCATTTCGCCGGTTGCGCCCTTGTGGTTCGTGCAGTTGAAGTCCCCCGTGAGCTTGGGATAGTGATCCATCCGCATCTTGACATCCTGGCTGAACCCGCCGGAAGCCAGAACAACGGCCTTTTGGACCTTGAGATTCAACGTTCTCCTGCCCCTTTTGACTTCTAGCCCCAGGACGGGGCTCTTCGGATCGGCGTCTTTACGCCATATCCAGGTGACTTCCGAACCGAGGACCATTTTTGCTCCGCGTTTCTCCGCGATCTTTTTGAGAGCTTCGGTATAGTCCTTTCCCCACATTGTTTCAGAGAAATGGCAACGGTACGCCGTGTGTCCGCCGCCTCTGGTCAATACTTCACGAAGTTTGAGACCGCCTTCATCGATCATCCAGTTCAGGGCGTCCGGCGATTCATTAACCATAACCTGCACAAGCTCGGGCATGTTGTAATAATCGCCCCCCTTCAAGGTGTCGTCAAAATGCTGTTTCGCAGTGTCGTCACCCAGGTTCAGTTTCTTACGAAGCTTCAATTTGTCATCGTAGGCCCCATAGCCGCCGCCGTTGATGATGGAGTTTCCTCCATAAATGGGCATTTTTTCCAGGATCACCACTTTGGATCCCGCCCCCGCCGCTTCGGCCGCCGCTGCCAGTCCTGCA
>JALNVY010000309.1 GCA_023231165.1 Syntrophales bacterium
AGATATTGAGGAGATCGACGATCTTCTCATCCAGTCCCTCACGGTGATAGATAAGGGGCACTTCATAGATGCAACTGACGTCCTTGGCGGTAAAGACGGAGGCGACCTCGACATTGCAGAACAAGGCAATCTTGGCCTTGATGTCGTCGGAGAGGTAGTTTTCAGTTCGGCACAAGAGAATATCGGGCTGGATGCCGATTTCCCGCAGGGCCTTGACGCTGTGCTGAGTCGGTTTGGTCTTTACCTCTCCCGCTGTCTTGATGAAGGGGACCCATGTGAGGTGGATGAAGGCGGTGTTTTGCTTTCCCACTTCGAGGCGGAACTGCCGTACGGCCTCTAAAAAGGGGAGGCTCTCGATGTCCCCGACGGTGCCGCCGATTTCAACGATGGCCACGTCAAAGTCCTCGGCGCTGTCACGAATGAAGCTCTTTATTTCATTGGTGATATGGGGGATGACCTGTACTGTTTTACCAAGATAATCGCCCCGCCGTTCCTTGGAAATAACGGAAAAATAGACCTGCCCGGTGGTCAGGTTATTGGACTTCTTCATGCGGGTACGGGTGAAACGCTCGTAATGACCTAGATCCAGATCCGTTTCAGCGCCATCATCGGTTACAAAGACCTCGCCGTGCTGGAAGGGGCTCATTGTTCCCGGGTCCACATTGATGTACGGATCAAGCTTCTGATTGGTGACTCGTAATCCCCGGCTCTCCAGGATGGCGGCGATGGACGCGGCGGCCAAGCCCTTTCCGAGCGAGGAAAGGACGCCCCCCGTAACAAAGATGAATTTGGTGTTTTTCATATGGGTTCCTTTCGTGTCTTTTCAATAGGGGATTCTTCAATCGTGGTCTTGATCAGACCGGCAATAACCTCGGCAGGCTCGCTGAGCAGACATCCCACCGACCTCTCTTCCAAATATTGATCTGTCCATGGCAGGTTGTATTCGTTGATAAGATTTCGGATATCATTGAACTTATAGCCGAGGATGGCGATCTTTTCCCGGAGGGATAGATTTTCGTTGAAGGCAACATGGAGCAGCAGCAGGTTCCTGACGGTAAGCTGGTCTCCCAGCAGGGGGACGATGACGATGGACGCTCCATCCCACTTCCCCTTCCCTACATAGACATGTCCCATACTGACCATCGTTTTTTTCGTGCCCATGAGCATACGGGAGCTTTCCGCCCGGGAGGTCATCTGCAGCGAAACGCCTTCCCGCTTAACAATGGAGATGGTAGAGGCATCGGTGGGATGGCCGTCCATATCGAGATTATTCACCTCATAGAGGGTATACCCATTGACGGCGGCAATAGCCGGTTGTATCTTGGTCAGGGAAAGGACGCTTTTACTGGTCAGGGACTTTGCAAAGAAGCGGAGTTCCTTGAGGATCTGGAAAATCATCCCCTCCAGGAGTTGTTCCTTTCTGCTGGTGCCGACGGTGACCGTTTTGGCCTGATGACGGATGGCGTCGATAGGGCGCGACATTTCATCAATGGCATGGCCAAGACAGATATCAAGGCGGTCCAGGGGAGAGACGGCGTCGTCTTCACTGAAGTCGTGCCAGAAATCTTCCAGGGGGATCTTGCCTACGGCATATTTCAAAAGCAGGACCAGGTCGGAGAGGGTGTCGGCGTTGGTGAACGATAGCGCCCCGGCGGTGCGTCTCCGGTTCAATTCATCATTAAAGTCCCGAACCATTTTCCGGAAAGGCCGGTCGGCGATCTTTTCATAGAAGGATACCTGCCGTTTCCCATGGTCCGTCAGGGCAAGGCTTAACTGATTCCGGAACTCCCTAAGGAAGCGGGCGTCCTTGTCAATGCTCAGGGCGGCATAGTAGCCCCAGAGGTGCCCGGCGACGGTATTGAGAATGACCGGCAAGGGGTGGGAGGCCTTGGGTAGTCCGATGACGGCGTCGGCGATGGGGTTAAAACGGTCTTCATCCTCATCGGCAAAGACGACGACGCCGGCCTTGTGGGCCTTGAAGATTGCCACGTCCTTGACGATGTCGCCGACGACGGCTTCCGGGTTCCCGGCGGCGCAGACGATGATCAGAGGTTCCGCTGAGAGGTCGATATGTTTCTTGTTTTCGATGATATCGGAAGAGATGGTCTTGTAGCAGAGTTCGCTGAGTTTAATGCGGATCTCGTCGGCGGCGGCCTTATTAGGTCCGCTGCCGACGACGGCCCAGTATTTCTTCTGCTTGGACAACAGTTCCACGGAATGCCGGATCTCTTCCTTTTTTTCAATGACCCGCATCATAAGCTGCGGCGCCCTTTCGAGGTTTCTCAGTTCCCCGGCGATAACGTCGTCGGACATGGTCGTCAACACCTGGGCAAAAGCCAGCGCCAGGATATGACCGGCAATGATCTGAGAATAGAACGCTTTGGTCGAGGCGACGGACATCTCAATGTCCCGTCCGTCGCTGGTATAAAAGACCCCGTCGGATTTAGTGGTAATATCGGACTGCCTCCGGTTGACAATGGCGATGACAAAGGCCCCCCGTTCCACCGCCATAGCCACGGCCCGGTTGGTATCCGTCGTAGTTCCCGACTGGGTGATGGGTATGATCAGGGTGTCACGGAGATCTTCCTTCGGCAGGAAGCCGCTCAGTTCCGAGGCCACCTTTCCTTCGATCTTAATGGAAATGTCCTGCAGATAGCGCGCCATGGAGTCTGCAATCGCCACTCCTGCAACGGCGGCCGTACCATGACCGATGATGGTGATGTGACGGATACGGTTCTGAACCAGGGCCTGGCGGATTCTTTCCGGCAGAATATCTTCCCCGAGATTGAATACGACTTTGTCCTCAGGGGAAATACGGTATTTTCCCCGCAGAGTCTTTTTAACCGACAAGGTTGATTCGGTTATTTCCTTGAGAAAGAAATGGGGATAATCCCGCCGGTCGATATCGCGGGTCGTGATCTCCGCCCGTTGAATATCTTCCGGGGTCAGCAGCAACGAAGTCCCGTCATAGAAACAGGCACGAATCCCGTCAATTCCTCCGGAACTGTCTTGATCAAGGAT